>NZ_JAXBLX010000015.1:0-116973 GCF_037027555.1 Halalkalibacter kiskunsagensis
TGTGGCGGAATTGGCAGACGCGCTAGACTTAGGATCTAGTGTCTTATGACGTGGGGGTTCGACTCCCTTCACCCGCATTCATTTAAACATTGTAACAAGGCGCTTTCTACGTGAAGTGCCTTGTTACAATGTTTTTTTGTATAAATCCATTTAGAAATTAAATATGAATCTATGCTCAAATGTTCTATTAATATTATTGTATCGTTAAATTTCATTTGTAATTTCTATACTTAATAACTTACAATAATAATCATTAAGAGAGCAGGTTTATTCAATTCTCCTAATAAAAAGTTTAACAAGTTCATTTATTGAGTCCAATTTGAGATGAGTAAGCCTATTAGACTAGGAAAGGAAACAATTTTTACCTAAAGGAGAGGATTCTATTGAGGTTTAATGAGGGCGAGAAAATTATTTTAATTGGTGATAGTATTACTGATTCAGGAAGAAGAGATGACCCAGAAAGAATTGGTAACGGGTATGTAAGGCTTATTAGAGATTATTATTTAATAACAGAACCGAAAATGCAATTTCAAATAATCAATCAGGGTATTGGGGGAGATAGGGTAATAGATTTAGAAAAAAGGTGGAAAGAAGATGTATTAAATCATAAACCTGACTGGGTCTCTATATCGATTGGGATCAATGATGTGTGGAGACAACTCGATCGTCCTGAAATTGATCAGGTGTATCCAGAAACATTTTTGGAAGCGTATACAAAATTGCTCTCAAGTCTAAAAGAAGAAACAAGTGCACAAGTGATTTTAATGGAACCAACAATTATTGAAGAAAGTATTGAATCTGCTGGAAATAAAATGCTTGCGCCATATGTAGATATTGTTAATCGTTTAGCGGATAAATATAATGCTATCTTAGTGCCAACACATCAAGAGTTTAAGGAATACTTACAGAATAATCCTAGTAACAATTTAACAACTGATGGGGTTCATATGAATTTAATTGGGGATATGCTAATGGCTCGAACTTGGATAAAGGCATTACAAGAAAGGTAGTTTCCTTTTGCCACAAACAAGTAGTCATATTTTAAAAAGGAGGAAAGAACCATGTCAAGACCTGCATCATTCAGTATTATTGGAGGAGCGGGGTTCCGAGCCCAATATTACTTGAGAATAGCTCAAGCATTACCTGAGGAGTTCAATATTAGTGGCATGGTTGTAAGAGATGAGAGTAAGGCAAATGCTATTGAACAGAAATGGAATATAGCTACATATAGAGATATAATTCAACTATTGAAAAGTGAAAGACCTGATTTTGTTGTTGTCGCTACTAGTGGTTCGGCCATTCCCGAGTATTTAATTCAATTGGCGGAGTTAGGAATTCCAGCTTTGGTCGAGACTCCACCGGCTCAGACAGTAGAAGACCTTTTGGACCTTTACAATAAAATTAGTCAGCTAGAATCCAAGGTACAGGTTGCTGAGCAATATCAATATCATCCATTGCATGCTGCGCGATTAGCGGTTATAAAATCAGGCAGGTTAGGTACTATTACACAAGCTACAGTTTCAATTTCTCATATGTACCATGGTGTAAGTTTAATAAGGAAGTTACTCGATGTTGGATTTGAAGAAACTATAATAAAAGCGATGAGATTTGAATCGCCCGTAGTTGCAGGTCCTAATCGTAATGGTCTCCCTAATAAAGAAGAAGTCATTAGAACCGAACGTGACATTGCTTGGCTTGAATTTGATGGGAAATTAGGAATATATAATTTTACAAAAGATCAGCATCGATCATGGATTCGCTCCAATCATTTATCAGTAAGAGGAGAAAGAGGGGAAATATTCGACCATCGGCTTGATGTCCTGCTAGACTTTAAAACTCCACTTCATCTGGAATTCAAACGAATAAACAAAGGGGAAGAGGAGAATCAAGAAGGACATTATCTTGAAGGAATTATGGCTGGTGAGAGTTGGGTTTATCGTAATCGTTTTACTCCTGCTAGACTTTATGATGATGAAATAGCAATCGCATCCTGTTTAGAAAAAATGATAGAGTATATATCCGGAGGGGCTAGCTTTTATAATTTAGCCGAAGCATCACAGGATCAATATTTGGGATTAATGATTGAACAAGCAATTCGAACTGGAAAAACAGTAAAGACTGTTCGGCAGCCTTGGGCAGATGTTAATTCTTGATTATCAATCTTCAATCTACTAGAACTGAATCAATCAGTCTTTAATAACAAAAAATCAGAATTGTATTGTTAATAATTTTTTTTGAGATTCAACGTAAAACCAACATACTTTTGACATGATGAAACAGGCAGAGGAGATAAAAATTCTTCTGCCTTCAGGTGCTTGTATTTCAAATTGAATAATAAATTTATAAATGTTGAAGAGTTAAGTTTGTTTTATGGAGTTTTTAATAGTATTAAATGATCAGGTAACAATTCAAAAACATGCCTGAAATTATTTTTGAAAGGGGATAAAAATGCTCAAGGGATTGTTTATTTTAGATGATTTTCAGTTGATATATAGGAATGTCCATCAACAAATAAGGCAGTATGTTGACATTTATGCCGAACCGCAAACGAAAGAGTCAATAGAAAAAAATCCAACGTTGTTAGAGGAAGCAGATGTTATGTTTTCAGGATGGGGATGTCCTATGTTGGACAAACGATTCCTAGCAGAAGCAAAAAATTTGAAAGCTGTTTTTTATGGGGCAGGCTCAATTAAACATATTGTGACAGATGCTTTTTGGGAACGTGGAATTCAAATTACAAGTGCATACGCAGCTAATGCTGTACCTGTTGTTGAGTTTACATTGGCACAAATTTTGTTCTCATTAAAAAGAGGTTGGTATTATGTGATGAAAACAAAGCTTGATTGTGAATTTCCAGAAAAAGAAGAGGTTCCAGGTACCTATGGTTCTACTATTGGAATTGTGTCCCTTGGTATGATTGGAAAGAAAGTTTGTCAAATTTTAAAACAGTTTGATGTACACGTTATTGCTTATGATCCATACGTTTCAAAAGGAGAAGCAAAAGCATTAGGTGTTGAACTTTGCTCGTTACAAGACGTATTTCGAAATTCTGATGTCATCTCATTGCATGCTCCTTGGCTTAAAGAAACGGAAGGACTTATTAACGGTCCACTTATTGCTAGCATGAGGGCTAATGCCACATTAATTAATACTTCAAGAGGAGCAGTAATGAATGAACATGATCTAATAAATGTATTACAAATGCGTCCGGATATTTATGCAGTTTTAGATGTTACACATCCGGAGCCACCTATTGAAGGGTCTGTGCTTTATACGTTAGACAATGTGATTCTCACCCCTCATATAGCTGGCTCGTTATCAAGAGAGTGTTATCGAATGGGTGAATTTATGCTTGAAGAGTTAAAGCTGTATATGGACAAAAAGCCACTGCAGTGGGAAATAACCAAAGAACAATCCATAATAATGGGGTAAAATGGAACGTGCTATCTTCACTTAATACAAATGGAAAGGACTTATCTCTATGAATAATAACGTTGTTATAGAAGCATTTGAGGATCGTCGCTATTGGATTGAAACAATGCTAAAGATTGCTGATCCGGTACTCGATGCCCTTTCAAAAGAACACTTAAAACAAGTAATGCCAGTCGAAGGAGGGATGGAAGATAGAAATAGGTATAGCCATTTAGAGGCGTTTGCAAGATTAAGCTGTGGAATGGCACCTTGGATTGAGCATGGACCAACGACTGGTTGGGAGGGGTTATTAAGAAAGGAATATGCTAATTTAGTTCGAAGGGGAATGGAAGTAGGAACAAATCCAGCATCACCTGATTATATGAATTTTACAGCAGGAGCCCAACCAATTGTAGATACTGCTTTTTTAGCTCACGCCATTGTACGTGCCCCAAATGAACTGTTTAACGACTTAGCTCCTGATGGACAACGTAATGTAATCACAGCATTAAAATCAACACGAACAAGAAAGCCTCCTTTCAATAATTGGCTTTTATTTTCAGCGATGATTGAAACGGCTTTATTTTTAATAGGAGAAGAATGGGACCTGATGAGGGTAGATTATGCGTTAAGACAGCATGAACAATGGTACGTCGGTGATGGAATTTATGGAGATGGCCCATCTTTTCATATGGATTATTATAATAGCTATGTAATTCAGCCAATGCTTGTAGACATTATTGATCATCTAGCTGACCAATCACCAGATTGGAAGCAGATGAAAGAAAAAATTCATACTCGAGCTAGAAGGTATGCTGTTATTCAAGAGAGGAGTATCTCACCTGAAGGGACATTTCCTGTCGTCGGAAGGTCAATCGCTTATCGATTTGGAGCTTTTCAACATTTAGCGCAAATGGCACTACAACACAGGCTTGATAAAAGTCTGCACCCTGCACAAGTTCGTTGTGCATTAACAGCTGTGATTCGCCGAATTATGGAACCACACGAGACATTTGATGAAAAAGGCTGGTTACGTATTGGTCTGTATGGTTATCAACCTGAATTAGGAGAAAGTTATATTTCTACAGGTAGTTTATATTTGTGTGCAACAGTATTTCTTCCACTTGGTCTACCAGCGAGTGATTCATTTTGGCAGGGCGAACAAGAGTGGACGATGAAAAAAGTATGGTCTGGTAAAAAAGTTGCAATTGACTCAGCCATAGACGTGTGAAAAGAGCAACGAGAGTTAATTTTTCTCCTAAAGAACGCAATGACGAACAAACGTCTATTTTTTACTTTAGATATAATAAGAGTATCTTAATTAGGAGGGGTAAGAAAGCTACGATAAGTTAACAGTACCTCGTTAAAGCGGGTCTGGGACTTATTTAAGAAAGGCAAGAAACGATCAAAAAAATGAAAGCGATTGCATTTTGTGAACTGCTATGATGCGTTTCAAAGTTCTCTTAACTCTAGTTGTTGTTCTACTTTAGTTAACGGTAGACGGTTCTAAAATGACAAACACTGAAAAGAAAGGAGATTAACATGAGCGACATTCGTACGGAAACTAACCCTAATGTAGCTTTGCAACTGAATAAAAAGTCAAAAAACAATAATGTTTGGTACATCTTTTTACTTCCTACATTTTTAGGGATTCTATTATTTATGGCCTATCCTATTTTTGAGTCTCTCAGATTAAGCTTTTATAAGTCAAATGGAATGATTGAAACATTTACAGGGCTTGATAACTTTCGAAGAGTGCTAACTTCCGGACCTTTTTGGAATTCAGTATGGAATACTTTTTATATTGGTATTTTCCAAATAATTATAACGATTCCACTTGGCTTTATCTTTGCCTCCTTAATAAATACGGTATCTAGAGGGAAGAACTTTTTCAAAGTTATTTACTTTTTACCTAACGTAACATCTATAGTGGCAGCGGCAATGATCTTTGCCTTTGTTCTTCATCCTGATATGGGGGTTGTGAATTACTTTCTTGCTCAGGTAGGCCTACCCACTCCAATGTGGTTGTCTGATCCATCAACTTCTAAGTGGGCGGTAATATTACTAGCTGTCTGGCATTGGATTGGCTTTGTTATTATTATCTTCATTGCGAATTTACAATCCATTTCAACAGAAATGTATGAGGCAGCAAAAATTGACGGAGCATCAGGATTTCAACAGTGGCTCTACATTACAATCCCGTGCATGAAAGGCACATTTGCTTTCTTACTTGTTACTGGATGGATTGGTGCTTTGCAACGATTCAATGAAATTTATGTCTTGGGTGGACCTAACGGTAGTCCAGCGCGCTCGATTCAAACGATGGGAGCTTTTATCTACGAGCGAGGATTTACAGGCTTTGAATTCGGTATAGCTTCAGCGGCGACATATATTATGTTCATGATTATTCTACTGTTTACTTTTATTAATTTGAAATTGTCCAAAATCAAATTATAACTAGGAAGGAGGGAGAAGATGACAAATAAACAGTCAGAGCGTTTAATAGATGTAATTAAATTTATTGTCTTACTTATTTTTGGGATTCTACTTATGAGTCCATTTATTTGGATGATCAGTGTTGGGTTTGATAGAACTGCTAATATAGCAATGCCATTTCCTCCAAGGTTAATTCCAGAAAATATATCAAACTTTAACTATGGAATTATATTTGAAAATGGGAGAGTGTTTAAAGCCTACCTAAACTCAGGCATTGTCACAACAAGCTCAGTAACATTAAGTGTTTGTGCAGCCCTTTTAGGCGGATACGCATTTTCCAAAGGGAATTTTAAAGGGAAAAAGATTTTGTTTATTATGGTTTTATGCACATTAATGATCCCAATAGAACCACGTTTAATTCCATTATATAAACTCTTTAACAGTGTCGGCTTGCTAAATACGTTTTGGCCATTAATTCTACCTTCAATCGTAAGTGGTTTTTTAATCTTTCTTTGTAAGCAGTTCTTTGATCAGTTGCCTGATACATTGCGCGAAGCAGCGCAAATTGATGGTGCTGGTGAATTTAAAATTTTCTTTAAAATTTACTTTCCGTTAGCGGGTCCTATTGCAGCAACGATGGTGATTTTATCATTTATCTGGAGCTGGAATGACCTTATGTGGCCATTGGTCGTTTTAAGCAATCAAGAATTACACACGATCCCTCTTTATCTAGCAAGTTTCTCCTTAGAGAACGGTACTAGTTTAGGTGGATTAACGATGGCGCTAGCGACGGTTAGTATTTTACCAATAGTAGTCGTGTATCTGTTTTTACAACGATACATTATTCAAAGTATCGCACTTAGTGGTGTAAAGGGGGAATAAGTTGAGTGTTGTAAGTTTAGGTAAATCACGATTTCTACTAAAAAAAGGGGAGTGCAAAATGGTTAGCAGAAAAAAATGGAGTTATGCAGCATTTGTATGTTTGTTCCTTGTCATGATTGCTCTTGTCGGTTGTAGTTCATCAGGTAGTTCAACAGAAAATAGTGGAGACACTTCAGACGGAGATTCAACATTTGACGGTCAAACAGTTAAAGTCCAATTAATCGGAGATTTCAATATGGATGATGCAACAGATCCGATTACAGGTGCTACTAATAAAGGACTAAAAGTAGTAAAGGAAGAGTTTGAAAGGTTGCACCCAGGTGCGAAAGTGGAGTTCATTATTATGCCTTGGGAAGGCTATGTAGAAAAAACACAAGCAATGTTGACTTCAGGAGAAGCAGATGTGTATCAAATGCCAGGGGTTGCAGATTTTGCTCCTCAAGGGGTATTGGAACCATTACAGACCTATATCGATGGGGATGATGATTTCAGTCTTGATGTTTTTATTGACAACCAAGTAGAGGGTTGGAAAGCTTTAGGTCCAGATGATGAAGAATTACAAATATATGGACTTCCATTTTTAGGGGATGCTCGTTTTATCACGTATGATAAGCAGCTATTTGATGAATGGGGGGTAGAATATTTATCAGATTACCCAACGATGGAAGAAGTTATGGAAAAAGCGAAGCAAATGACAGGTACAAACCCTGTATCAGGTGAACAAAACTATGGAATTTGGTTCCGTGGTGACTGGTCTTCAGCCTTTACGTTAGTGAACCTTGCTGAAGGGCAGAATGGAAGTTGGGGAGAAGGATTTGCTTGGGATGAAGTGAAATTTAGTTTTGACTCTCCAGAAATGTTAAAAGGTCTAGAGTGGTTGCTTGAAATGAAAGATTATGCACCTAATGGTATTGTTAGTAACCAAGGAAATGAAGCGTGGTTAACAGAACAGAATAATAATGCGATTATGTTGAATCAAGGACCTGGTGATTTAGTAAAGCAAGCCTATGCACAAGGATTAGAAGATCGAATTGGAATTGCGCAAGAATTTAAAAATGCAGAAGGTCAAGGTGGTTTGTTTGCAGGTAGTCCGATTACGATTGCAAAAAATAGTAAAGTGAAAGATTTGGCATGGGAATGGATTAAATTTGCAACAAGTGATTATGTTCAAGAATATCTCTTCGAAGAAAGAGGTTTAATACCTTCTGTTAAATCTGCATTAGAATTTGATAGTGTAAAAGAAACAGAACAGTTGATGGGACCAATTTTTGAAGCATTGAGTACACCAATGACTCCACGTTATCCGTGGGGGTCATCACAGCCTAGATTTATCTTAACTTCAGAAGTGGAGGCTGCTTTAACTGGACAAAGAACAGCTGAAGAAGCTCTAGACCGTGCTCAGAAGGAAAGTACGGATTGGGTAGAAAGTAGATAAAAACAAATGGGAAGAAGGAGGTTCCTCCTTCTTCTTTCATTTGTGAGGGCAACTTTTTCAATACCTATTTCAAAAAAGATTAATGAAAATGCAGGAAAATTACTATGAAGGTTTAATGTTATTAGGATAGTGAGTTGAATTGTTAGGGGGACAATAAATTACTTATCGGGGTGAGATAGAGATGAAAGAGAGAATCAATGTGGTTTATCGGAAAGCGGATAAGCAATGGTCAGAAAGCGACTTTGATTACCATTCACACGACAAGTTTGAAATTTATTATTTTCATGGGGGGGATTGCAAATACTTAATTGGGGATAGAATCTATCAGTTACAGCCGGATGATATTATCATTATGAATGGTCTGACTTTACACCGTGCAAATCCAGAAAAAACAGAGCCTTATGAGCGAAGTATTATTGAATTTTCTCAAGAATGGATAAGGCCTATTGTAAACAGCCTACAAGTCCCGGATTTATTAATCCCTTTTTATAAGCTAAGCAATTCTTTGTTACGGAATGTTGATAAGAATATTCTTATAGAAATTCAAGAATTAATTAAACAAATTTCTTTACAAGTTTCACAACAATCTAAATTGGAAACGAATATGAACTCTATTAATTCCCGAATGGTAAATGGCAAAGTTTCAACATTGTTTGTACAACTATTATTTAAGATTTATGAATTAAGCCAATCCAAACTTTCTCAAGTCCCGCTATATGAATCTGAAAAAGAATTCCATGTCGAACGTGTAATCAATTGGATTGATGAATATTTTACTACCGATATTTCATTGAGTAACTTGGCAGATAACTTAAATATTAGTAAATATTATATGTCGAGGATATTTAAGGAAGTAACTGGTTTTACGATTATGCAATACTTAATGAGTTGTCGGATGAATCGAGCCAAATATTTACTTGAAATGTACCCGAATAAAACCGTATTAGACGTGGCAATTGAATCAGGTTTTGAGAGTCCATCTCACTTTAGTCGTTTTTTCAGGCAACAAGTTAAGATGACTCCAACGGAATATCGCAAACGAAATAATTGCGCAATGTCAGTCAAATCTAACGAGAAATAAAGCAACCCCTCATAAGAACAAGCGCTTCCAATCATCTAAACTTATAATTGGAAGCGCTTTTATACTAGGTGAAGGGGAGTATAATATGAAAAGTAAATTTGCTGCACAATTATACACAGTTAGGAATGAGTTAAAAAAGGACTATCCAGCTGTTTTTCGGGAGTTAAAGGAAATGGGCTGGGCAGGGGTGCAACTATCAGCTCTACCTGAAGGCTATGATCCTCATGAAATTGCAGCTTTACTAAAAGAAACGAGCCTTGGGACAGCGGGCATTCACATTAGTTTAGAGCGTTTAGAACGAGAGCTAGACAGTGTGCTAGAAGAAGTTCATCTCTATAATACACGGGATATTATTTGTCCAAATCTACCTAAGGAATATCAATCAGTAGAAGGGTATCAGCATGTACGTGAAACCCTCAACAATATTGCTGATAAAGCGAAAGGATTTCGTATTAGTTATCATAATCATGCATTTGAATTTGAGACTGATATCAACGGACAGTCTGCGCTGCGATATTTACTTGAGCCAACCCATGAAAATATGGTTTTAGCAGAAGTTGATGTTTATTGGGTGAAAAAAGGGGGGCAAGACCCATTACAATTTATTCAGCCGTATAGAGGACGTATGCCAATCATCCATTTGAAAGATATGACAGCAGATGAACACCAAACCTTTGCGGAAGTAGGTACTGGTCTTATCGATTTTGAGCCTATTCTTAGATGGGGAGAGCAGTCTGGTGTTGAGTGGTATGCTGTCGAACAAGATCAGTGTTCCGGAAATCCGATGGATAGTTTGCAGATCAGCTTAAACAATTTAAATAAACTCGCCACGCAACTGGTATAAGGTATTGAAATAACAAAATGAGGAAGTGAGTATATGAGATTAGGTTGTTGTGCAAGTATTGATCAAGCAAATGTCGTTCATGCTGCAGGTTTTGATTTTATTGAATGTACGGTCGTATCACTTATTCCAGAAAGAAGTGAAGAGGATTTTGCAGAGGTTTTAAAGAAGTATCAAGAAAGTCCTATTCCCGTTGAAGTATGTAATGTATTTCTCCCAGGTGATCTTAAAGTGGTCGGTGAAAGTGTTGACCTAGGAAGAATCAATCGATACTTAAAAACATCCTTAGCACGAGTGAAACAAATTGGAGCAGATACGATTGTTTTTGGCAGCGGAGGAGCAAGGACGATCCCAGAAGGTTTTTCAAGAGAGAAGGCAGAAGAACAAATCTTTACTTTTTTAGATCTCGCAGCTGACTATGCCGAACCACTGGGCCTGACAATTGTCATTGAACCGTTAAACACAAAAGAGAGTAATATTCTTAATAGTGTTCCAGAAGCGGTAGAGTTTGCTAGAAAAATTAATCGAAAGTCAATTCAGGTGCTGGCTGATTTCTATCATATGGATGAAGAAAAGGAACCGTTAACTAATATTGTTACAATGAAAGAGTATGTGAAACACATACATGTAGCTGATACAGGGCGTTTGGCACCAGGATCAGGTCAATATCCTTATCAAGATTTTACAGATTGTTTAATGCGAGCAAACTACAATGGACGTGTCTCAATCGAATGTGGTTGGCATGATTTTGAAGATGAAGCAGCTCGTGCAAGAGAATATCTCGAGAGTTGTTTCAGTATTAGGTAGTTTTTCAGTTGAAAAGTATGAGAATTTATTCTAAGAGGTTAGAAAACTTTAATCAAGGAGGAACATTCATAATGAATAACGTAAGGATTGGAATTATTGGTATTGGCACAATGGGGTCGGCTCATGCAAAGTATTTATACGAGAGTGAAGTTAAAGGGGCTGAGTTAACGGCTGTATTAGAGGTGCAAGAAGAAAAGATCAACTGGGTTAAAGAGAATTTGCAAGAGGTTGAAATCTTTACGGATGAAAATTCCTTTTTTAAGTCTGATCAAATTGATGCTGTACTGATTGCAACCCCTCATTATGACCACCCAAGATTGGCAGTAAAAGCGTTTGAATACGGAAAACATGTATTATGCGAAAAGCCAGCGGGTGTTTATTCGAAACAAGTGCGTGAAATGAATGAAGCTGCTGAGTCAAACGACTTAGTATTTTCGATGATGTACAACCAACGAACGAATCCACTTTATCAGAAATTACGCGATCTCATTCAATCAGGTGAATTAGGTGAAATCAAACGTATCAACTGGATTATAACGAATTGGTACCGCTCACAAAGCTATTATGATTCAGGTGGTTGGAGAGCAACTTGGGAAGGAGAAGGGGGGGGAGTATTGATAAATCAATGTCCACATCAACTTGATTTATGGCAATGGTTGACTGGAATGATGCCAAGTCGCATACGTGCATTTTGTTACTTTGGAAAACACCGTAACATTGAAGTAGAAGATGATGTAACTGCTTTTGCGGAATATGACAATGGTGCAACAGGTGTATTTATCACAACAACAGGAGAGGCTCCAGGAACGAATCGTCTTGAAATTGCAGGGGATCGTGGGAAAATAGTTGTGGAAGATGGGAAGTTAACGTTTTGGAGACTACGGATGCCAGAGCCTGAATTTAACAAAGAGTACAAGGGGGGATTTGGAAGTCCTGAATGCTGGAAATGTGATATTCCAATTGATGGTGTGGAGACAGGACACAAAGGAATCACACAAAACTTTGTCGACGCGATCTTAACAGGAAGTCCATTATTAGCACCAGGTACAGAAGGAATTAACGGACTACTCCTTTCGAACGCTATGCAATTATCGACATGGAAAGATGACTGGGTGTCATTCCCTCTTGCTGAAGACGAGTATTATGAGCAATTACAAGAAAAGATCAATACATCAACAGCTAAAAAAGAAACAAAGAGCATCACATTAAATGTTCATGGATCTCATTAAAGAGTATGTGCAAACAGGGCATTTTGTCCTTTTTGTACATACCCGGAAGCAATGAGCGAAGCTGCTGCAAGCATTTAATCTCACTATGAGCAGTTTTCTCATAGTGGGAGAGCAGTTGAGCCATCGCACATCCAAGAGAAAACGACAAAATATAATCGAATAAAAAGAATGATTTCCTCTTTTAGAACAAATTCGAAGTAATGGAAGAAAGGACGATTTTTATGAGCCGTCAAGATGGTATGAATTACGCACCTAAAGGAAAGCCGAATAAAGTTGTAACAGAAGATGAATTTTCATTTGCAGCTATAGCTTTGGATCATGGACATATTTATGGTATGTGTAATGGGTTAGTTGAAGCTGGAGCGAAATTAAAATGGGTATATGACCCGGATCCGAGCAAAGTCGATGCCTTTGTGAAGCAATTTCCAAATGTTTTAGTCGCCACGTCAGAAGAGCAAGTACTGACAGATGATGAAGTTCGTCTAATCGCTGGGGCTGCAATCCCATCAAAACGTTGCGAGTTAGGACTTAGGGCAATGGATCACGGAAAAGACTACTTTACGGATAAAACACCATTTACTACGTTAGAACAGCTTGAAAAGGCACGTAAAAAGACGAAAGAAACTGGCAAAAAATACATGGTTTATTATAGCGAACGTCTTCATGTGGAAAGTGCTGTATTTGCTGGACAGTTAATAGAAGCCGGAGCCATTGGGCGGGTCATTCAGGTAACTGGTTTTGGTCCGCACCGTTTATCGGCGCAAAATCGTCCAAAGTGGTTTTTTGAGAAAGAGTTCTATGGAGGGATTCTTTGTGATATTGGAAGCCATCAAATTGAGCAGTTTTTGTATTATGCCGGGTGTAAGGATGGTAAAGTACTGCATAGTAAGGTAGCAAATTATAATGCGAAAGATTATCCAGAACTTGAGGATTACGGCGATGCAACATTAGTCGGTGATAATGGAGCAACGAATTATTTTCGAGTTGATTGGCATACTCCCGACGGATTGAGTACATGGGGAGATGGCAGAACCTTTATTCTAGGCACAGATGGATATATTGAAATTAGAAAATATGTTGATGTTGCAAGAGAAAAACAAGGAGACCAACTTTATCTTGTGAATGAAGATGGAGAACAACACTTTTCTCTTAGTGGCAAAGTCGGCTATCCATTCTTTGGGGATTTAATTCTTGATTGTATAAACCGAACGGAAAACGCGATGACTCAGGAGCATGCTTTTAAAGCAGCGGAACTCTGTTTGGTAGCTCAGCAACAGGCTGTGATAATTGAATAAGCTTTAAGGATGAAAGAGAATTATTACTAGTTAAGTTAAAAGGAAAGAAGTGATAAAATGAAATTTTCAGTTTTTACGGTAATGGTACCAGAGCTAACTCCTGAGGAATTACTTGTTTCATTAAAGGAGTTCGGGTATGACGGTGTTGAGTGGAGATGTAAAGAGACTCCAGAACAATTAAAACAACAAGAACCAAGCTTTTGGGGGAATAATTTGTGTACGATCTCACCATCTAGCCGAAAATCGCAATTGGAACAAGTTCGGTCCAAAACAAAGGAGCTTCAACTTGAAACAATAAGTGTAAATCCATATTTATCATGCGAGGATCTAGCAGAAACAGAAAAAGTCTTGAAGGTTGCACAAGAGCTTGGGGCAACAATGATGCGCGTAGGAGTACCAACGTATGATCGAAGTGAAAATTATAATCATTTATTTAAGCGAGCAAGGCGTTACTTACATGAAGTAGAGGAAATGTGCCAGCAATATCAAATAAAAGGTTTGGTAGAAACTCACCATAAGACGATTACTCCAAGTGCATCACTTGCACATCGGCTAGTAGATCAATTAAACCCTGAATATATTGGGGTGTTATATGATCCGGGAAATATGGTTTTTGAAGGTTATGAGAACCATAGAATGGGATTAGAGTTATTAGGACCATATTTGGCTCATGTTCATATGAAGAATGCTAAATGGGAAACGAATGGGCAACGAGAAGACAGCAGCGTAATATGGGATGCTTCTTGGGTAGCCGTTGAAAAGGGAGTAGTAGATTGGAAGCAAGTAGTTAAGGATTTACAAGCTGTTGGCTATGAAGGCTATATTGGCATGGAAGATTTTAGTGGCACATTTGGTGCAATAGAATCTTTGAAGCAGAACATTGAATATATTAAGCAATTAGTGATCAGGTAACTTTTATAAAAGAGTAAAACAGACTGTTTAGGATATACCGTGCAGTCTGTTTTAGTTTGTAGAAATATGTAATTGTCGATATTGATTGGGAGACACATTCACGATTTTTTTAAACGTACGGTAAAAGGTTGACAGTGTTTCATAACCAACTTCAAAGCAAATTGTGACAATTTCTTTATCTGATTCTTCGAGTAGTTTTTTCGCATGCTTTATTCTAACTTCAGTTAAATACTGCATAGGTGTAAGTTGATATTGGTCCTTAAAGATTGAATTAAGATAACGGGTACTAATTCCCATTCGAGAAGAAATACTCTCAACTGTAAGAGGCTCAAAATACAACGTTTCGATAAATTGCTTGACTCGTTCGGCACGTATGCTATTTGTATCTGTGTGCTGTGGAGTTTCTTGAGATCGTCCGATCATTAGGAGAAGCTGCAACAAATATATTTTCATAGCTGAGCCTTGTATCGTCGAGTGATTCGATTGTTCAAAAAGCATTTTCCGTAGCAATTGCCTTAACTCACTACTGACAATTGGATTTGGAATAAGAAAAAAAGACTTTTTGAAAAATCCATGTATTAATTCATTCTGAATAGCTGAGTCATGAACATTTTCATCAAAAGCAAGGACGAGCATCGTTAAACTTGAGTCAGAAATGATCGAATGCTTTGAATAAGGAGCAAGAACAACTGTATGATCTTGTAAAACGTCGTGAGACTTTCCATCAACGATTATCTGACCTTGTCCCTCAAGGACATAGAGAATTTGGTGAACAGGGTGATGATGTTCGTGAATCACATCGTTTTCTTTATGTTTATTTTCAAAAAGGAAAATACCGTAACTAGGTAATTGAATTGGACGAAATGTCACGATCCTGGCCAACCCTTCTCTCAAAATTTTGAGTGAGTATCGTTTTCATATAAATCATATCGTTTCTAATGCATCATTTCAATATATAGTTCCGAAATTGAGAATACATTTCCTAGATTCATAAGACAGTCGAAGCAGTATTCATTAAAATGTGGGTATGAATAGAATTCACTTAGGAGAGGGGCAATAAAAAATGACAGTACATCAAGTAGGGATTATTATGAATGGAGTTACAGGTCGAATGGGAACGAATCAACATCTTATTCGTTCGATTATCGCAATCAGGGAACAAGGGGGCGTTACTCTTCCGAATGAAGATGTGATTATGCCTGATCCGATATTAATTGGACGTAATGAAAATAAACTACAAAAACTTGCTGAGCAACATGGTCTTACTAAATGGAGTACCGACCTTGACACGTGTTTGGAAGACTCTCATTATCAAATCTACTTTGATTCACAAACAACAGATCGAAGAGCAGAGAGTATTAAAAAGGCTATTTCTGCGGGCAAACATATTTATTGCGAAAAACCGACAGCTACTGATTTAGAGGGATCGCTAGAGTTAGCTCACTTGGCTCGTCAAGCGGGAGTGAAAAACGGGGTTGTCCAAGATAAGTTATTTCTTCCAGGTTTGCTTAAATTAAAACGCGTGATCGATTCAGGTTTCTTTGGAGAAATCCTGTCTGTACGAATGGAATTTGGTTATTGGGTATTTGAAGGAGATTGGCAGCCAGGCCAGCGTCCATCTTGGAATTATCGAAAAGAAGATAGTGGTGGAATGATTGTTGATATGTTTGCCCATTGGCGTTATGTCTTGGATAACCTTTTTGGAAATGTGAAGTCTGTTTCTTGCTTAGGAACGACCCATATTCCAGAGCGTGTAGATGAAGAGGGGAACACGTATACATGCACGGCAGATGATGCAGCATACGCAACATTCGAATTAGAAAATGGTATCGTTGTCCAATGTAATTCTTCATGGGCTGTACGAGTGAATAGAGAAGACTTGCTTACGATTCAAGTAGATGGCACAAACGGTAGTGCGGTTGCTGGGTTACGAGATTGTAAGACACAACATCGTATTAACACGCCTAAACCAACATGGAATCCTGATATTGAAAATCCGTTTAACTTTAAAGAACAGTGGGAGGAAGTGCCTGCTAATCAAGTTTTCGATAACGCTTTCAAAGTTCAGTGGGAAGATTTTCTAAAGCATGTGGTAAATGATGATCCATTTCCATGGGACTTACTAGAAGGAGCTAAAGGAACTCAACTATCTGATTTGGGTATGCAATCTTGGAGAGAACGTAGGTGGATTGATGTTCCAGAACTAAATATGGTAGGAGGTAAGCATGATGGATCGCATCGTAAAGTTACCACGTGAAGATGGTTCACTATATAAATATAAATTCCAAGATGTAAATCCAATTGAAGTTCCGACTGGTCCGTTTCAGAATCGAATCGCTTTTGCAGCAGCTCATGTCGTTTGCGATCCATTGACCACTGTCGATCCTCTTCAAAATGCTACAATCGATTGGGAAAGTACACTTGCCTATAGACGGCATTTATGGTCACTTGGTTTTTCAGTAGCAGAAGCAATGGACACAGCACAAAGAGGGATGGGCCTTAGCTTTCGTCAAGCTAAGGAGTTAATAAAGCGGTCGGTAAGTGAGGCCAAAGCTGTCGGTGGTGGCATAGCATGTGGTGCAGGAACAGATCATCAAATACCTAGTCCAGATGTAACATTAGCTGATGTTGAGGCAGCTTACGCGGAACAATGTGAATTTGTTGAAGCCCAAGGCGGGCAAATTATTTTGATGGCAAGCAGAGCTTTGGCTGCATGCGCAAAAGGTCCAGAAGATTACCAAAGGGTGTATGGGAAAATTCTAAGCCAAGTGTCACAGCCAGTAATTTTACATTGGCTAGGTGATATGTTTGACCCTGCTTTAGAAGGTTATTGGGGACATAAAGATGTAGATGCTGCAATGGATGTATGTCTTGGAATTATTAACGAATATGCTGATAAAGTAGATGGAATTAAAATCTCTCTATTAGATGCCGATAAGGAAGTGAAAATGCGTCGTTTGCTTCCAAAAAGGGTACGGATGTACACTGGAGATGATTTTAACTACCCTACGTTAATTCGTGGAGATGAACATGGTTATAGTAATGCATTGCTTGGAATTTTTGATGCAATTGCTCCAGCAGCAGCAGCTGCACTTCATGCGCTAGATTCAGGAAACATGAACCAATATGACGTACTTTTAGAAAAAACGGTTCCGCTATCAAGACATATTTTTCAAAGGCCAACGTATGCCTACAAAACAGGAATTGTCTTTATGGCATACTTAAATGGGCATCAAAATCATTTTCGAATGATTGCTGGCGCTGAAGGGGCAAGGTCGATTGTTCATTTATCAGATCTTTTTGTGATGGCAAACGAGGCAGGATTGCTCGTAAATCCTGATTTGGCTGTTAAGCGGATGAAATTAACGTTGGAATTAGCGGGGATAAGTTCGTAATCTAGAAACACTAATTAGTAGAAAATAAGAGTGAAAGTAGAGTAGGAGGATTGTCGAATGTCGCAGTTAACTTCCATTGAACGCCTTAGCCTAAATCAAATTACAACAAACCAGTGGAGCTTGCAAGAAGCAGTAGAGGGATGTGTAAGAGCGGAACTTCCATGGATCGCTCTTTGGCGGCACAAAATTGCTGAAATTGGCCTTAAAGAAAGCAAGCGAATCATTCAAAATTCTGGGATTCAAATCTCAAGTATTTGTCGTGGAGGTATGTTTCCACAATCAACACCAAAGTTGCGTCAAGAAGCGCTTGATGATAATAAACGTGCTGTTGATGAAGCTGCAGAACTCGGGGCAGAAGTTCTAGTTCTTGTGTGTGGTCCTGCTGCTGGGAAAGATATTGCAGAAGGCCGAAAAATGGTAGAAGAAGGAATCCAGCATCTTGTTCCATATGCAGAGGAAAGAGGTGTGAAGCTGGGAATCGAACCACTCCATCCTATGTATGCGGCTGAACGTTCAGTTATTGTTTCTTTGGGTGAAGCGGTAACGTTAGCACAAAAGTTTCAGCCAAACCAAGTAGGTGTCGTTGTAGATGTGTTTCATGTATGGTGGGATCACGACTTGTATAATCAAATTGAGCGAGCAAAAGGGCGCATTTTAGGATTTCATGTTTCAGATTGGATTGTTCCAACTCCTGATATGCTAATGGGAAGAGGAATGATGGGGGATGGAGTAATCGAGTTAAGGAGAATTAGAGAAGCGGTTGAAAAAACAGGCTATAAAGGACCAATCGAAGTGGAAATATTTAATCAAGAGATTTGGGATACACCAGGTGATGAAGTTTTAGCATTGATGAAAGAACGTTATTTGGAGCATGTTTAACTTGAGCTTTAGGTAGTGAGGGGTGAATCGATGGTTGATGTTGTACTAGTAGGGATTCAAGGGTATGCTGCAAGACATTTAGATGCATTTCTAGAAAGAGCTGAACAAGGAAAAGTGCGTATTGTTGGTGTGGTAAATCCTTTTCCTCCTGAGGGGGAAACTTTGAGGGCGTTGCAACGCTTCGATGTCCCATATTTTACAACTTTGGAGTCATTTTATCGTGTCGGCAAGGCAGATTTAGTTAATATTGCTTCACCAATTCAGTTTCATTGTGAGCAAACATGTTTGGCCCTCAGCAATGGAAGTCATGTTCTGTGTGAAAAGCCTATTGCAGCCACAACAGATGAAGTAGAAAAAATGATTGAATATAGGAATAAATACAATCTTGAAGTAGCCATAGGATACCAGTGGGCCTATTCTCACGCTATCCAAAATCTCAAAAAAGATATAGTAGACGGCAAGTTTGGAAAGCCAATTCGTCTAAAGTCGCTTGTGTTATGGCCACGAAATAAAGATTATTATGCCAGGAGTTGGGCTGGGAAAGTAAAGGATCAATCTGGGAGATGGGTACTTGACAGCGTCGCAGCCAATGCAACAACACATTTTTTACAAAATATGTTTTATATAGTTGGGGAATCGATGAACGTAAGCTCCCTCCCAAAGACCGTTATTGCCGAAACGTACCGAGCAAATGAAATTGAAAATTATGATACGTCAGCAATTCGAGCTTTTACTGATCATGGCGTGGAAATTCTTTTTCTTGCATCACACACCATTCCTTTATCTGAAGCGTATGGTCCCGTTTTTGAATATGAATTTGAAGACGCAGTCGTAAGGTTTTCTGGTCATCAAAATTGGTTCAAAAAAGAAGGAGAGAAAGCGACGATTCAGGCTATTCACCGAGATGGAAGCATGATCGATTATGGATCACCATTTGATCATGAATTTGATAAAATAGATAGCATACTAGAAACAATACAGGATAGAATGAACAATATTCCATGCAACTTAGAAGTAGCAAGTGCCCAAACGTTATGTATTAGTGGGGTCCAACAATCATCTTCCATTGTAACGATTCCTAAAGCGGAAATAAGATACGACCGAGCGGAACGACTTTTCTGGGTACATAACATAAGTGAAGTGTTAAAGCAATGCTATGAGGATTGGAAATTGCCTCATGAATTAGGTATAAACTGGGCAAAGTGTGGCGAGGAAATCAACATGACAAAGAATTCTTTATATCAAATGTTGTGTTCGGAAGAGTCTCCTAAGCTAAGGTGAAAAACAAAAACATCGCATTTGCGGTGTTTTTGTTTTTTTTTTTTGAAACTATAGTATTTAAATATACTTTCTCTATTTATTTAATAAAAACGATAAGAAACATATAATTTTCAGATACACAATAAAACATCCCTTTTGTCAAAAAAACACAGAATAAAGATATAGGAAATTGGTGGTTATTGTCGTTATAAGTCGATTAAAACGCTTTCCTTTGGCAAAAAAGTATGAATATAAAATAAATTGTTGTTTTTCTAAAGTTATTTAACATTTTTCTACTATTCAATAAGAAAGTAAGCTAGTAAACTGTATGTAAGCGATTACAAAGTAGTGATTGCTAGATAGGAATAATAGGGGGATGAGGTAAATGATTAAAAGTGGAAAAAGAGTTTTTTTGTTCTTGGTAATGTTTGTTTTACTTGCATTAACCGCTTGTTCGTCTGGTACTAGCGGAGGACCTAACGCAGTAAATGATCCAGATCCTGACAGCAATACAGAAGTTGAACTTGAAGAAGGACAAATTGAACTTCGGGTTGCATGGTGGGGATCACAAACACGGCATGATCGTACATTAGAGGCAATTGAGTTATTTGAAGAACAAAATCCTAATATAGTCGTTACTCCTGAATTTACAGGGTGGGATGGTTACTGGGAAAGACTAGCCACTCAAGCTGCTGGCCAAAATCTTCCTGATGTGTTTCAAATGGACTTACAATATTTAAATGAGTATGTGTCACGTGGATTATTAGAAGACTTAGGACCACTTGTTGAGTCTGGTCATTTAAATCTTGACGACGTTGATGAACTTTATCTAACTGGTGGAAGAATTGACGATGATTTATATGCTATTAATTTGGGGGCTAATTCACTAGCAATCGCTTATGATCCAGCGATGTTTGAAGAAGCAGGAGTTCCTGTCCTTGAACCTGGTTATTCTTGGGATGATTATTTAAGTACTTCTCGCGCGCTTAAGGAGAAATTAGGAGATGATGTCTATGTCCAGTCACTTTCTGATTTACATGGATTCAAGCACTATTTAAGACAGCATGATTTATGGCTTTATAACGAAGATAATACAGGTTTAGGTTATGATGATGATCAATATTTTATCGATTACTTTTCAATGTGGAATGACCTTTTAAGAGAAGAAGTATCTGCGGGTCCTGATATTACAAGCGAAATTCAAGGGCTCGAAGATGAATTAATCGTTCACGGACGTTCTCCAGTGTTAATGTTCCATAGCAATCAAATTGTTGGGTTGCAAAGAGCTGCTGATCGTCCACTTGAAATGGCTCTTTTCCCATCAATGCCTGGAAAAACGGATGCCCATTTCTTAAAACCGAGTCAGTTTTTCTCTATTACGTCACAGTCACAACAACAAGAAGCTGCAGCGGAATTTATTGACTTTATAACAAATAGTTTAGAAGCGAATGATATTTTAGCAGCTGAACGTGGTGTGCCAATTTCAGAAGCAGTACGTGAACACTTGTACCCTCAATTGAGTGAGTATGAACAAATGCAGTTTGACTATATTGAATTAGTACAAGAAAATTCTTCTGAGATTCATGCACCAGAACCAGCAGGATTGAGTGAAATAAATGGACTCTTTGATCGAAAGTTGGAAGAGTTAGAATATGGTGTCATTACTGTTGAAGAATTTGCACAAGAGTTTAGAGAAGGGGTAGAACAAATTTTAGGTAACTAAACAAAGATCGAGATGTATTGTAGTGGGTGACTCATTCAAATGCAACTAGATTTCTGGTAAATCTTAACCCATTGTTTAGAACACAAGGAATTGAGCGAGTGTAAAAGCGCCTAAAAATTGTGATCGGGTAAGCAAATTTGATTAGAGTCACCCTAATTTTAGTAGGAGGTGTAAGATAAGAATGTCAATTAGGACTGAGGTAAAAACTTCTACTCCCATTCAATCAGACTTTCAAAAGAAAAAGAACTTAAGACGTAATCTAGTCGCTTATTCTTTTATTTCCCCGTGGCTACTTGGCTTTATAGGCTTTGTGCTTGGTCCTATGCTGGCTTCATTGTATTTGTCTTTTACGAATTATGATATGTTATCAAGTCCAGACTGGATAGGTCTTCAAAATTACATCCATATGTTTACAAATGATTCTCGTTTTTGGACATCTATGAAGGTAACGTTAATATTTGTTTTCGTTTCTGTACCATTAAAATTGATTTTTGCGCTGTTTGTGGCGATGTTATTTAACACTGGGCACCGTGGCTCAGGTATCTATACAACGATCTATTACATACCTTCCATCATTGGTGGCAGTGTCGCTGTTGCAGTTATGTGGCGCCAATTTTTCGGTTCACAAGGTGCAGTAAATGATGTGTTAGCATTCCTAGGTGTATCTACAAAAAACTGGATTGCAAGTCCAGACCATGCTTTATGGGTTATTATTCTATTGGTCGTCTGGCAATTTGGCTCACCAATGATTATCTTTTTAGCTGGATTAAGACAAATTCCAAACGATTTATATGAGGCTGCTTCAGTTGATGGAGCCAGTATGTTGTCGAAATTCTTTAAAATTACACTCCCTATGCTGACGCCAGTTATCTTCTTTAATTTAGTAATGCAAACAATCGGTGGATTTTTAACGTTTACGCAAGCATTTTTAATTACGAGTGGTGGTCCACTTGATCGAACTCTGTTTTTTGCTCTTTATCTTTATGAAAGAGCATTTCAAAATTTTCAAATGGGCTATGCTTCGGCTATGGCTTGGGTGTTGCTCATCGTAATCGCTATTTTTACAGCGATCATCTTTAAAACTTCTAAATCCTGGGTCTATTATGAGTCTGGGGGTGACAAGTAATGATGAATAAACATACGAAAGTAAATAGCATACTATATCATACATTTGTTTTATTATTTGGATTTGTAATGATTTATCCGATTTTATGGATGATTGCTAGTTCACTTAAGCCTGAATCGGAAATTTTTCAAAACGCAGCATCTTTAATTCCTTCTATTCTACAATGGGAAAACTATATTCGAGGATGGGAAGGTTTCGGGAGAGTTGATTTTAGTGTTTTCTTTACTAATTCCGTGATCGTATCAGGATTGGTTGTCATTGGTTCATTATTCTCAGCTTCACTAGTAGCTTTTGGGTTTGCCAGACTAGATTTCAAATTCAAGAAGATATTATTTGCTTGTTTGTTGGCAACCGTTATGTTACCTATGCAGGTGACCCTTATTCCACAATATATAATGTTTCATTATTTAGGATGGGTTAATACGTTTTATCCTTTAATTGTTCCAGCGTTTATCGGGGGGGTACCATTTTTTATTTTCTTAATGATTCAATTTATACGTGGGATACCAAAAGAATTAGATGAAGCAGCTGTCATCGACGGGTGCAGTACGTATGGAATCTTTTGGAGAATTATTTTACCTTTGACCAAGCCAGCGCTTGTTACTGTAGCGATTTTCTCATTTATGTGGAGTTGGGATGACTTTTTCTCTGCATTAATCTATTTGAATAGGCCTGAGCTCTATACAGTCGCACTAGCATTAGCGAACTTTCTAGATTCAAGTGATGCAACTGCATGGGGACCATTACTAGCTATGTCATCCTTATCATTGTTACCTCAATTTATTTTATTTTTATTCTTCCAAAAATATTTAGTACAAGGAATTGCGACGACTGGGTTGAAATAATAAATAAGGGAAAAAGTAGAGAGGTTGTTTTTGGGCCTCTCTGCTGAAGTTTAGTTCACTTTTTTTAGTGAGGGGCTTTCACAAATGAACTTTAGTAGAGTTACAATGAGGAAGGTGGTGGAATTATGTTTATTCGTAGCACTGTAGATGGATTATTCAGTGTGTTTGAGTGGATAATGCGTCTGGTATTTATAAATATGCTATGGGTTGTTTTCACATTAGTAGGATTAGGGATTTTCGGATGGGCTCCAGCAACCGCAGCTACATTTACAGTGATCCGCAAGATGCTTTTGTCTAGAGGAGAAGATGTGCCGATAGTCAGGACGTTTATTCAGACGTACCGAAAAGAATTTATGCATGCAAATACTTTAGGACTCCTTATTTTATTTAGTATTATTATTCTTTATCTAAGCGGGGCTTCAATGATGTTAATGGGTAGCTCCATATTCCCTAAAATTATTCTAATAGGTGTCGCTTTTCTAACTTGTGTTATTTTGGTTTTTATTTTTCCGGTATTTTGTCATTATCAGTTGTCAATTAGAAACTATATTCGTTACTCTTTAACGATCGGGGTAGCCAATTTGCATTATTTTGTATTGGCTATGTTCAGTCTTTTTATTATTTCTTTTGTTTATAGTTCACTTCCAGTTGTAATGGTTTTTTATTGTATGAGCTTTCCTGCTTTTATCATCATGTATATAAGTTTAAAAATGTTTAATAAAATTGCAAAAGTTAAAGATAGTGAAACAAATTATAGGCATGAGTTTCAAACCAATATTTCGACGCCATAAATCTTTTAGAAGAGGTTCTTATTCTTTTATTTGGAACTCTACCTGAAAGGGAATTGGGGAAGCAGTCATGAGTGTTTTCAAACGATATAGAATTAGAAACATATTTTTTTGTAGCTTTTTTGTCTTTATGATTCTTGTTTTCTTAGTGGTTATTTTGACCTCTTACCATTTTTCAGTTAGAGAGATTTTATCAACTACAACGGAATATCAAAAAGAGAATCTCATGTTAGTAAGCGAGGAGCTTAGCAATAAATTAAGTAATTATAATGAGATTTCAGTTGGTATCTCTCGTCAAGAAGTATTTAGAAAGGCTATAACTGGAAGTGACGACCCATTTATTCGAAGAAATCTTTTTTCTTCATTATCGAGGGACTTTTCAAACATGGTTTTTAGTTTTCCCGACTTTCACTCCTTTGAGGTTTATATGAATAATCCTCCTACTAATTTTTATCATTACCCTATTTTCTATTACTCCATGGAAAATATTAATTCAAAGAAGTGGGTGAACCATTTAGAGAATACAACAACGGCTTGGCTCGGTGAACGAAAGGTTGCAATGACCAATCAAAATGAAAGTGTTATTAGTTTGGGGAGGAATATCTACTCTCCAAGAGGAGACATAGAGGCTGTGTTGTTGCTTAATCTTCACTCTTCTGTCATAGAAGAGTGGCTAAATAGAGAGGTAAACAAATCGAATTTATTGCTTCTTGATGTCAATGCGTCCATTATTGCTAGTTCTAGTTCTTTGCCATTAACTGAAGAGCTTTTCTACCATGTGAAAGAAACTGTCTTTGATTTGCAGGGGCAAAGAGGCGGCATTAGGCAGCAAGATCTACGTGAAGGAGAACATATTGTTGTAGCTTCATCTATCCCTAGGTCTAACTGGACATTAGTTGAAATTACATCTTACGAGGAACTGACCAAAGCAAGTAAATTAATGGCTAGTATTCTAGCGATGATTGGGGTAGCTTCGATTGGTGTTGCATTAGTTGTTACTTGGTTCCTTACAAAGAAATTTACGGAACCAATCAATTATTTGACTAGAGTATTGTCTAAATTCCCACAAAAAAATGTATCAAATGAATTGCCTTTTGATTATAAAAACGAATTTGGACTGCTTTTTAATGGATATCGAGAGTTAATGAATCGTAGTGAGAGGCTCTATGAGTCATTAATAGAGCAGCACCAACGTCAGCGTGAAGCCGAGATGAAAGCATTGCAGGCAAATATTAATCCCCACTTCCTATACAATACACTTGACCAGCTAAATTGGAGTGCGATTGAACGTGGAGATGAAGAGATGAGCCGTATGTTAGAGTTGTTAGGAAAGATGCTTCGAATTGGATTATCAAAAGGGGAGAGTATTTTAACGATTGATGATGAGTTAAAGTATTTAGAGTATTACCTACAAATCCAGAGAATTCAGATGGAAGACCGGCTTACCTTCACAATTGATGTCCCACCCCATATACGTGAATGTTACATACCAAAGTTAACGTTTCAACCATTTGTTGAGAACGCTATCATACATGGGTTTCATGAGAGTAGACATGGCCATATTCATCTTACTGGTAAAGAATATGAAGAATCTTTTATTTTTATGATTAGCGATAATGGCCAAGGCATTCAACAGTCACTTAGCAATCCAGATAAAGAAAAAATAGAAACAGGAGGTTATGGGATATTTAATGTTAAGGAGAGGCTGGACGTCTATTATGGGAAACAGGCGAGCGTCAAAGTCTCGAACAGGCAAGAAGGAGGAGTCGTTGTGAGTATTCGTCTTCCAAAAGATTTGGAAAAAAATATCATGAAATTTCAAGGTCAAAAAAAGAGGAAATCATTTAATGTAAATGAGAACATTCGTAACCGAAAGTTAGATAATTTCTAAGCTGGTAAGTGCCTGACTAGATTTATTAATCTATAAAACTAATGAGGTGAGAGTGTTGTGGAGTGTTGTCATTATTGATGATGAAGAAAGAGTTCTTCGCGGGATGAAGAAAATTATTCCTTGGGAAGAGCTAGGCTGTGCGTGGGTAGGAGAAGCGAAAAATGGTCAGATTGGATTAGATGTAGTAAAAGAGAGAAATCCAGATATTATTATTACTGATATTTATATGCCAGTTATGAATGGACTTGAAATGATTGAAGCGCTTAGGGACGAAGGTTATAAAGGAAGAGTTATTATTTTAAGTGGATATAGTGATTTTGAGAATGCCCGTAAAGCTATGAGACTAAATATTAGCGATTATTTATCAAAACCAGCGTCCATTCAAACTATCAAAGTCGTATTAGAAAAGTTAATATGTGATTTGGAACAAGATCGAATGGAAAGGGTGCGATTTGCAGAGCTTAGAGAAAAAGTGAAAGTGTATGAACCGCTAATTGAAAAGGAGTGGATTAAATCAGTTGTAACTGGAACAGCCAGCTTATCTAGTATACCTGATACGATAAAATCTGTCACAAATGATTGGGAAGATAAAAATCATGTTATCTTGTCTATTACTTATAATGAAAATCTAGAGAGCTCAAAATTGTATCAATCGGATTGGTATCTATTTCGGTTTGCCACGAAAAATATAATCCAAGAGGCGGCAACTGCCTATTTTAAAGATTTTCATTATATTGAGCTTCATAGTCACCAGGCAGTTATAAGTATTCATTTTACATCAAAACATTATCAAGAAATCATGAAAGAATTAACGGAGCTTTGCCAAACAATTGAAAAGAGCATACGAACTTGTTTAGACGTTGAAGTTTCGGTAAACGTAGGCGGAATAAAAAAACAGTGGAATGAACTAGGCAACTCCCTGCGTGAAGCAATTTATGAACTGTCTACTAGCCCATCAAATAAGGATTCTACGACAATTGAGCATAATCCTGAATTTGGTTTAGTATCGCCGGAACAACAAGCACTCTGGTCAGAATCGATGGAGGCTATTCAACAATTATCGGAAGCTATTAGGTATGCTGATGAACAGGCTGCTTGTAAGGTGCTTGATGATTTTTTGAGTCATGTAAATGTCCCCTTTAATCAATCTACTTCTCTTCGAATTGGGATCGAGATGTGGACGATTATGACGTATTCTTTATACGATATTGGTATTCGAATTCATGACATGTTTCCGCGGCAGTTTGACCTATACAAGGAACTATCCGATAAACATTCTTGGGAAGAACTTGTGGACTTTTTGAAAGAAAAAGTAAAACAAATTTGTCAGCACCAACAATGGGATGAAAACTTGAAACATAACCAACTTGTGGAGCAAATGATTGATTATGTTCAAGAACGATTGCATGAAAATATCACCTTGCAAGACATAGCAAACGAGTTGTATATATCACGTAATTACTTAGGACAAATATTTAAGAAAGTAGTAGGAGAGTCTTTTAAAAACTACTTAACTAGAATTCGTATGGAAAAAGCAAAAAAAATGATACAGGAAGGTCATTTTTTAATTTATGAAGTATCAGAGAAAGTTGGATATGTAAACCGAGCTTATTTTACGACAGCATTTAAAAAGTATACTGGGTATACTCCGACTGAATTAATTAATAAAAAGTGTAATCAATAGTTAAATCTTTTCCAAACGTAGAATAGTCGTCGTATGGAGTTAATGCAGTAAACTGTGTTAGATGATTTTACAGTTGGAAAAATAATTACAATAATGGAGGGGAAAAAATGAATCATTCGAAAACTGAAATAAATAACATTCAAATTGCATATATTGGTGGAGGGTCACGTGGTTGGGCTTGGGGACTAATGAGTGACCTTGCATTAGAAAACAAACTATCTGGTACAGTTAAATTATATGATATTGATTATCGAGCAGCATCAAAAAATGCTGAAATAGGTAATCGCTTATCAAAGCGAGAAGATGTTTCTGGTAAGTGGAACTACGAGGCAGTTGAGACGATTGAAGATGCTCTTATTGGTTCAGACTTTGTTATTATTTCGATCCTTCCTGGTACGTTTACAGAAATGGAGTCCGATGTTCATTTGCCAGAAGAATATGGCATTTTTCAACCAGTAGGAGATACAGTTGGGCCTGGTGGGATGATCCGAGCACTTAGAACCATTCCTATTTACGCGGGTTTTGCCGAAAAAATCCGAGACTTTGCTCCTGATGCTTGGGTTATTAACTATACGAATCCCATGACTTTATGTACACGAACGCTTTATGAAGTGTTTCCGGAAATCAAGGCTATTGGCTGTTGTCATGAGGTGTTTGGAACACAAAAATTACTTGCTTCAATGTTAGAAGAAGTGAAATGGATTTCAAATGTAAATCGCCGCGACATTAAAGTAAATGTTCTTGGTATCAATCATTTTACTTGGATAGACCAAGCATCTTATCAAGGGATTGATCTATTCCCACTATACAGAGAATTTGTTGATAGAAACTATGAGGAAGGATTCGAAGGGTCTGAAAAAAATCATTGGATGAACAATCATTTTGCATCAGCGCAACGAGTCAAATTTGATTTGTTTCGTAAATTTGGGCTAATTGCAGCTGCTGGGGATCGCCATTTGGCGGAATTTATGCCGAATAACTGGTATTTGAAAGACTTACAAACGATTCAGAACTGGAAATTTAGTTTAACCGACGTTTCTTGGCGTATTCAGAACCAACAAAAATTAGCTGCACAAAGCGACCGGTTGGTTAATGGCAAGGAGTCATTTGAAATCAACCCAACTGGTGAAGAAGGAATTGATATGATTAAAGCATTACTTGGTTTGGAGGAATTGGTTACAAATGTTAATATGCCAAACCATGGTCAAATGGGGAATATACCAACTAATTCAGTTGTGGAAACGAATGCTATCTTTGGCCGGGACAGTATTAAACCAGTTCTAGCTGGGGAATTGCCTCCAGAAATTAACAACCTGGTAATGCGCCATGTATTAAATCAAGAAACGACACTTCAGGCGGCACTACAGCAGGATAATGAAATGGCATTCAGGGCTTTTGCCAATGACCCATTGGTAAACCTTCCGCCTCATCAAGCGAAAGAACTATTCAACAAAATGCTGGAAAATACAAAAGCCTATCTTCCAGTATAAGTATTTTAACTTATTGACTTGCCGACTTTAAAAACGTAAAATAGAACAATAATGAAAGCGTTTAAACAAGTTGCTTTTAAACAAAAAAGCATTCTAATCAGTATTTTAATTAAAACAAAAGAAAATCAAGTTTTCCATTTACCTATTAGTTCTTCTAATAGGTTTTTATTTTGATAGATTCATTTAGAATCAATAAGAGGAGAAATGTTATGGTACGACTATCTTTAGTTTTCTTTCTTTTGTTTGCAACTTTTTCCGTAATGGGAGCGTTAATGCCACTCTATTTAAAAGAGCTAGGGTTAAGTACAGAGCAAGTCGGTTTTCAATTAGCGATGGGAGCAGTAATTGCTGTTATTGGTCAGCCGTTTTTTGGTTATGTTAGTGATAAATTGCAATCAACAAAAAAAGTGTTAATAAGTGTTATGATTATCTCTTTATTCATCAGTTTTTTTTATTTTACTGCTAAATCTTTCGTGTCTCTACTCATTTTATTTATTGTTTTAAATTTTTTTAAAAGCTCAACTGGTCCATTAATGGAAAATATAACAATAACGTTTTCTCAAAAAAACAATAAAAATTATGGTTCGATACGCTTATGGGGGGACGTAGGAGTAGGTTCTGCTGCTGTCATATTAGGTGTGTTGATTGGCGTATTTGGAATAGAGTATTTAGGGGTTATGTATGCGCTCATTCTTGTTGCTGCTATTATAGTAAGTTTCTTTTTGCGTGATGGCAGACAAAAGTCAGCAACTCCTATTTCACTATATTCGGTATTGAAGCTTTTGAAAAATAAAGAATACTTGTGGTTTTTATTACTAAGTTTAATCCTTTTTACGACGCACCGAATGAATGATAGTTTATTGACTGTTTATTTATCAGACTTAGGTGCCAGTGAATCTCACGTAGGGTTAGCATGGATGATTGCTACGTTTGCATCTGCTCCAATGTTTATCGTAATGGGGAAGCTTTTAAAAAAATATAAAGAATTGACATTAGTATTGGTAGCTGCTATTTTTTATTGCATTCGCTGGTTCTTGTATGGTTTCTTTGATCATTCCATAGTATTAATTTACTTACAATTAATGAATGGTATTACGTTTCCACTATTTATTGTTGCAGCATTGTTTTTTGTAACTAGAATTGTCCCTAGTGAAATTGCTGCAACTGGACAAACGATTTTTATTGCAGTAATTGTCGGGATCGGTGGATTGATTGGGAGTGGCGGAGGAGGTTGGTATATGGGGAGATATGGAGCTCCTGCTACTTATCAATTGGGAACAATAATAACAATTATAGGTGCAATACTATGTGCGTTAACCCTTTATTACCAGTATCGTTTAGCAAGTAAGAGTCTAGAAAAAGTAAATGCTCAGTTGTAAGGAATCAAAAAGGGACACTCATAAAAAGTGTTCCTTACTACCTATTGCTTATGTCCATTTTGAACCCCATACTTTCATTTGCTTAATAATAGTGTGGAGGTCTTCTCCTTTTTCAGTTAATGAATATTCCACTTTAACAGGAACTGTTGGATAAACAGTCCTTATAAGAATTTCATTTTTCTCCATATGACGCAAAGAATCGGTCAAAGCTTTCGGACTAATTCCATTTACCGCTTTTTGCAATTCACCAAATCGTTTCGTTCCACAAAATAATTCTCTTAGAATTAGAAAAGACCACTTGGAACCAATAATATTTAAGGCTTTTTCAATCGAGCATTCAACGACAATCTCAGGATCTAGTTCTTTATCTAGCATTGTTTCTTCCATTTAATTCACCACCAATTCAGTTAATCTTTTATACCTTTTATTATACTATAATATTTATAGTAAATATATAAATAGTTATAATGTTTAAATAAATTTACTACTTTTACTTATAAATGGTATAAAGTACAATTTAACTAGGAAACACCTAAATTATGTTAGGAGGATGGATAATGAAATATCGGAACCTTGGTAGAACAGGATTGAAAGTGAGTGAAATAAGTTTAGGTAGTTGGTTAACTTACGGGAAGTCTGTTGAAGATAATGTTGCAGAGAAGACGATACATAAGGCATATGAGTTAGGAATTAACTTCTTCGACTCGGCAAATGTTTATGAACAGGGGCAAGGCGAACGAGTGATGGCCCAAGCGCTTAAGGAATATCCTCGCGAGTCATATGTGATAACAACAAAAGCATTTTGGCCAATGGGGGAAGGACCCAATGATCGCGGTTTATCAAGAAAACATGTCATAGAGCAGGTACACGCAAGCTTGAACAGAATGAATTTAGATTACGTTGATATTTTTTACTGTCATCGCTATGATCCAGAAACTCCTGTTTTTGAAACGTTACGAGTGATTGATGATTTAATCCGCCAAGGGAAAATATTATATGCAGGTGTGAGTGAGTGGACTGCTGCTCAAATAGAAGAAGCGGTCGGTGTTGCTGATAAATACTTATTAGATCGAATCGTCGTGAATCAACCGATCTATAATATGTTTAATCGTTATATTGAAAAAGAAGTAATCCCAGTAAGTGAAAAATACGGGATTGGACAAGTCGTATTTTCTCCGTTAGCTCAAGGAGTGTTAACGGGTAAATATAAACTAGGTCAAGTGCCAGACAAGAGTCGGGCTGCAAATGATTCAATTAATACCCATATCAAAGGAATGTTAAATGAGGACGTTTTACTAAAAGTTGAAAAGTTAGAAAGTGTCGCCAAAGAGATGGACATTACCTTACCAGAGCTTGCTTTAGCGTGGATTTTGAGGCAACCTAATGTTGCAAGTGCATTGATTGGAGCGAGTAAACCAAGCCAAGTAGAGGAAAATGTAAAGGCAATTGATGTAGTTCTATCAGATGAAATAAAAGAGAAAATCAATTCCATTTTAGCTTAAAAATAAACGGTCGTAACAGGTTAACCAGATTTAGGTTAGCCTGTTTGATTAGTAGCCTTTCAATATGTGAAGTAAATCTCGGTTTTAATAACTTTGTTGGTCATTTTATGAATAGAAATCGATACAAATGGTATGAATGTTCGAATCTATGTTATAGTTTTACATGTATGGGCTTACATTTCTATTACTAGTTTAACAGGAAGAATAAAGTTACAATACTGAATGAAAAAGGAGTAGATATCATGTCAACCATATCTTTGCTCACTCGGACTCTTGAAGAAAGAAATCCTTTGCCACCACTTTGTCCAAAGGAAGCTTGGGACGAAGAGATCACGAAAGAAATTGAAGAATTGAATGCTCAACAATTAACTGGGAAAGAAAATCCATCACAGATTGCAATGGAAGCTGTTAAATCAGGACTCTTGTTATGGAATGATGAGTTAGATTTATCTCATACGATCTCACAAGGTATTTCTAATGAGCTAGGAAGTTACTGGCATGGGATTATGCATCGACGTGAAGGAGATTTTAGTAATGCGAAGTATTGGTTTAGAAACGTGGGCAATCACGCAATTTATCCTTCTTTGTATGAAAAAGCAAGTGTTATGTCAGAAGAAGTGAAGTCATGGGGAAAATGGGATCCTAGTCGTTATATTGATCTTGTCGAAGAGGTAGTTACGAATGGATTAGAGTCAACAAGAGAAGCTGAAACTCTTCGACAAATACAGGCGGTAGAATTTGCATTACTTGTAAATTATAGTAAAGAAGTTTAAGTAGAAAAAGGATAGGTAAAACAGGGGCGTGCTCTCTTGTTTTACCTATCCTTATTTATTATTTTACAAGTTTACATATTCACGCCAGACATGAACGGGATTCCATGCGAGTAATTGTTTTGCTTTTTCACTATTTAACAGCGTTTCATATCCTTCAAGAGAGCCTCTAATTTCTACATTTGGATAACGTTTTGCCATCAAATCACGACTTTTAACATTCATACTCGTTTCATTTGCAGCAAGATTAAGGGCAACGGCACCTAATCCTTCTACTTCAATTGCTTTTACACATGCTGTTGCAGCATCTCTAGTATCAATATAACTCCAAAGTATGCGATCTCTTTGGGTAGGGTCATTGATAAAAGATGGGAACCGTTCATACATTTCTGGTGAAATCACATTGCCTAATCTGAATGATACTACTTGCATTCCAGTTCTTCGGTTCATCATTTCAGCTGTTTGCTCATTAACAATTTTTGATAATCCGTAGCTATCCTGCGGCAATTGTGGGTGTTCTTCATCCATAGGCACGTATTGTGGCTCAAGTGGATGTTTCGCAAAACAAATACCGTAAGACGATTCACTTGAAGCAAGTACGACCTTTTTAATACCAAGACCAGCAGAAGCTTCTAAAATATTATATGTACTCATCACATTGTTTTCAAATGTAACTTCATTTGAATGTGTGTAAGCCTGTGGAATAGCAGCTAAGTGAACTACTGCATATGCGCCTTCTAACGCTCCGTAAACTTCACCTAAATTTTTCAAATCAGTAATGACGGTTCTACAAAATGGTTCTTCTGGTTTCTTGATATCACAATTAATAACTTCGTATCCTTGATCAACAAACTCTTTTACCACCCAACGACCAAGTAAACCGCTTCCTCCTGTTACAACAATCTTCTTCATCATCTAACACTCCTAATCTAATTTTATAATTTATAATTACCCCTTGAGAATTTCTTCAATTTTGTCTAGTTCTTGAGTAGTGAAATCAAGATTATCTAAAGCTTTCACATTTTCCTCTATCTGACTAACTCTACTTGCTCCAATTAAGGCAGATGTAATTCTACCTTCGCGCAGTACCCATGCTAAAGCCAGTTGAGCAAGACTTTGGCCACGCTCTCTTGCAATGCTTCCTAACTGTTGAACTTTTGTAATCACATCTTCTGTTACTTGGTCTTTAGATAGGAAACTATTTGATTTTGCTGCACGCGAATCTGTTGGGACACCGTTAACATATTTGTTCGTTAGCAAACCTTGCTGAAGTGGACAGAAAGCAATTGAACCAACTCTATTTTCCTGCAATACATTTTGTAACCCGTCTTCTTCGATCCAGCGATTTAGCATTGAGTAGCTTGGTTGATGGATGAGCAATGGGGTTCCTAAATCGTCTAAAATCTTAATCGCTTCTGCTGTTTGTTCAGCACTATAGCTTGAAATACCTACGTATAACGCTTTCCCTTGACGCACAATTTGGTCAAGAGCTCCCATTGTTTCTTCTAGAGGTGTATTGGGATCAGGACGATGAGAATAGAAAATATCAACATACTCTAAACCCATTCTTTTCAAACTTTGGTCAAGACTAGAAACTAAGTATTTTTTTGAACCCCATTCACCATATGGACCGTCCCACATGTGGTAGCCAGCTTTGGTCGAGATAACTAGTTCATCACGGTAAGGGGAAAAGTCTGTCTTTAACAGAGAGCCGAACATTTCTTCAGCTGAACCTGGTGGTGGTCCATAATTGTTTGCAAGGTCAAAGTGGGTGATTCCTAAATCGAATGCTCTGCGAAGCATGGCACGCCCGTTTTCAAATGGATCCACTCCTCCGAAATTATGCCATAAGCCGAGTGAAAGAGCTGGGAGTAGGAGGCCTGAATTTCCGCATCGATTAAATTTCATATTGTTGTAGCGTTCTTGGCTTGCTAAGTACGTCATAAGTGAAAACTCCTTTTTCTATCAGCAATTTAAATGTGGGGAAGAAGGTTCAAGTTGCATAAACTCAATTCTATTTCCATCAGGATCTCTTATCCAACATTGATAATTATGATCTTTTCCTCTCTTTGGTTCGATATCTAACGTAAGTCCTTGTGCGTTTAGATGGTTGGCTATCTCATGAATATTGTGAACTTCAAGACATAAATGGTTAAAGCCAATAGGATGTTCTACTTTCTGAGGACTATTTAGGCCACCGTAAAATAGCTCGATAAATTGCCCAGGTGCGACTTTAATATATTCAATCCAAGGTTTATCTTCGTCATCCCTAATGTCGAAAGCCCTTTCAAAACCTAAAACAGTACAGTAGAAATGTAATGATTTCTCCATATCTTGCACTGTTAAAGCTATATGTCCTAGTCCTTTTATCATGAATGTATCCTCCTTTAGTACATTAGTAAACTTACTACTACTAGTGTATAGAATTCATTACGTTTTTTACAGTAGTGAAATGATTTAAACGTAATTACAGGAAGTTAACTAGCTATCTATTTTATAGTTACTATGTTCTTATCGGTGAAGAATAAGTGATTGTATTAGCGAGTACTAAGTACAAAATAAAAGTAGAATTGACGCAATGGGAATGTTTTATTGTGAAGTAGAGAAAAAAGCCCTTTTTATGAAGAAATTTGAATACATCTTGCTCAGTAATAGAATTTGAAGGGCACTAAGAATATACTATATTAGGGATAGACAGTCTTAATAAAAGCGAGTCTGTGTGATTGACGTAGGGAAATATAAATAAAGCTGAGATGTGAAATTGGTGGAAAAAGAATGAGTCTTGTTAAAGTAGAAATGGACAAGAAACCTCGTTTGTTAGTATAGAGAGTAGGATAGTTATCACAAGGATAAAAAAAAGAGCAAAAGGGGTGAGAACCATGAATTATTTTGAATGGATAAAAAAACATCAAATACAAATAGAAGAGACATTTCATTACCTTCACTCTATCGCTGAAGTAAGCTTTCAAGAAATAAAAACGACGAAGTTCATATGTGACGAGTTAAATAAAATGGACATCCCATATACGATATTTCCTGATCATACTGGTGTTGTAGCTACGTGGCGAGGAAATGAAGTTGGTCCCGTTGTGGGTATCAGAGCAGACTTAGACGCCTTATGGCAAAATGTTAATGGAACATGGAAAGCAAACCATTCATGTGGGCATGATGCCCATGCAACGATGGTACTCTATGCAATTTTCATGTTAAAAGAATTAGGATATATACCAAATGGAACATTAAAGATTATTTTTCAACCAGCGGAGGAAACAGGCAAAGGAGCAAGGGCTTTTATTGAAAAAGGTGTAATTGACGATGTGAATTATTTGCTAGGTATACATGTTAGGCCGGTTCAAGAGCTTACATTAAAGCAAGCGTCACCTGCAATTTATCACGGAGCGACTATGATATTACAAGGTAAAGTAAAAGGAGTTCAAGCTCATGCAGCTAGACCACATCTTGGGATAAATGTGTTAGATTCGATTGCTGCTATGATTCAAGCTGTTAATGCTGTGAAAATGGATCCTACAATTTCAAGTTCGGCGAAAGTAACTATGGTTCAAACGGGTGGGAAAAGTATGAATATTATACCCGATGAAGCGGTGTTTGGAATTGATTTACGTGCGCAAACAAATGATTCTATGGAATTGCTTGCAGAAAAAGTACGCCAAGCTGTTTTGTCAGCCATAGGCTTTAATGGTGCATCAGTTGAATTTGAAAAACCAGTGTCAATGGTTGCAGCAAAACCTGACAAGTGGATGGAGGCAGTAGTTCATGAAGCGATTGAAGAAGTGTTAGGAAGTGAAGGGACGTTGCCACCAATGCAAACACCTGGAGGCGAGGATTTTCATTATTACACTGAATACCGACCAAATCTAAAAGCAACAATGATTGGGTTAGGGGCTAATTTAACACCAGGCTTACACCATCCGAGAATGAGTTTTGATTTGGTAGCACTACAGGATGGGATTCAAATTATAGCGAACTCACTCGTGAAAATATTTGAGAAACATAAAAGTAACAACAACCATTCGTTTGTTGAACCCAATAGATAAAAAGAGCGCCTATAAATACTGACGCTCTCTCTAGAAAGGGGAAAGGGGGAAAAATAATTGTGATGCTCGTCTAGTGAAATGAAATATAGGCAGGCACCAAGGGTGACTTCGTATTTCATTCACCTGCAATTAGTGTATGTAAATAATGTTGATGTGGTTGGTAGAGTGCGGAACAATTCAAAAGAACAAACGAATGGCCCTAATCAATTGGGGAGATTTAAAATTGCCGAGGAAATTGCATTAGACCGGTACAGGATTTTGGAATAAATAACAAAAGGAAGCGAACGGTTTAGCAGTAGGTAGACCTTCAGCATTAGTCGGCGATTTAATGAAGCCACTAGTCAGTGGTGAATCCACAGTTTGTGACGATGAACTTTTTCAATAAGGTAAAAATCAATATCGCTCTTCTAAGAATCAAGATATATCTACATCTTGGTTCTTTTTTAGATGTGATGCTATAAGTGGGAATATCCCTTTATTTGGCGGGCAGAATGATAGTGATTATATTACTAAGGAGAATAAGACAATGGTAGAAAAACAACCTTTATATGGGAAAGTAGCAATTGTGACAGGAGGTTCGTCAGGGATAGGCAAAGCAAGTGCGATCGCTCTTGCCAAAAAAGGAGCCAAAATAGCACTTGTTGATTTGAAAGAAGAAAACGCTGATAAAGTAAAAAAAGAGATTAGTGAGTTTGGAGGTGAAGCAATCGTAACAGATACAGATGTTTCAGACACGAATAGAATGGAAGAAAGTTATCTGCAAGTGATCAAGCAATGGGGAAGGATTGATATCGTTTTTGCTAATGCAGGAATCAACGGTAAAGTTGAACCGATTGAAGATTTAACTACAGATGACTGGGATCAAACACTTGGGACAAATTTACGGAGCACCTTTCTATCGGTTAAGCACGCTATCCCGCATATGAAAGATAAGGGCGGGAGTATAATTATTACAAGCTCTATCAACGGAACGAGAACGTTCAAAAATTTTGGGATGGCAGCGTATAGTACTTCGAAAGCTGGACAAGTTGCCTTTGGGAAAATGGCAGCATTAGAATTAGCAAGATACCGTATTCGGGTCAATATCATTTGCCCAGGAGCAATAGATACAAATATTGGTGAGAATACCTTTCCGGATAAAGAAGAGTTAAAAAAGATACAAATCCCCATCAAATACCCTGATGGTTCACAACCATTGGAACATAAAGCAGGCAAACCAGAGCAAGTTGCTGATTTAGTTTGTTTTTTATCATCAGATTCATCAAGTCATATTACTGGAACTCAGATTTTTATTGATGGTGCAGAATCCTTGCTCTGAGTGGTTTATACATAGGACTTTGAAAGAAATAATTCGATTAAACAACTAAGCTGTTGAGATGTCCTCAATAGCTTAGTTGTTCTTTTTGTCTTTTTCAATAGCTTCATCCTTATGTTGTGGTTGGCCTGCTTCTACATGAGAACGAAAATCGCCTTCAAATAGATGTGCACCTTCAACCTCTTGTTTATCTCTATTCATTGTAACGATTCCATCGGTCCAATTAATCTCAGATATCCAATTAGTGGAGAGAGGAACGACTTGTTTGGAGAGAAACCCTCCAATCTCAATTTCAAAAAAACGAATCTCCCAAGACTTATGGTCAATAACTAAATCGATTATCTTACCTACCTCATTGTTTTTAGCATACACAGTACACCCTTTTAGCTCATTACTCGTTCGTAATACGTGTTTTGGCAGATCAGGATGCACATAGTGCTGGGTTACATCTGTTGGTCTACTAATACCATTCATTGGACTTCCGCTAATGTCTCCTCCTATCATAGGAGGAGACATTTGATCGGTCAAATTTGTATTCCGACTAGAGTAATTATTTTGTTTTTCTTCGTTTGCAATAGAAATTGGAGAATAAGTGTTTGATTTTGGGCTGTTTTTGAGTTGTTCTTTTGTTGTATTAACTTCAATTGTTTGTTCAGGAATATTAACCTGAGTAAATGCTTTGGAACTAAGTAATACGTTTTTGCTAAAGAGCGATTTACTTGTGTCTATTGAAAAATATAGGATCGTTAAATTACTTGCTTCAAAATAAAAGTCGTCAATGGATCCCAGTTTACCGTCATTCAAGAGCAAAGAAAATGTTTGAAGATTACTTGACTTTAGATACATTAATATCGCTCCTTTCAAAATGGATGTTCCCGGTGCAATCGAAAGTTAAACATTTATATGAATGGAAGAAAGGATATCTAAATAAACATATAGAAAATGTTTCTTTTAGAGAGGTGGGCCCACTTATGTATTGGCAAGAGCCTAAATACAACCAGAGCCGTCAAGGGCAAACATTAATGAGAAATCAAAAACAGAATTTGAAAGTAGTAGGAGAAGGTTCTATAACAACAACGCCTGATCGTGTACTTATTACGTTAGGGGTTATTACAGAAGACAAAAGTGTTGTTACCGCGCAGCAGGAAAATGCAGCAGCGATTACTGCTATTATTCAAGGAATTGTCGAGTTGGGCATTCAAGAAAATAATATTCAAACGACTGTTTATCGGATTGACCCTCAGTATGACTTTATTGAAGGAGAGCAAGTATTTCGTGGTTATAGAGTTGCTCATTTACTGCAAGTTACGGTTGACCAAGTTGAATTGACAGGTACGATTATTGACTCAGCTGTTGAAAATGGGGCTAATTCGATTGCGTCTATTACCTTTACGATGAGAGACCCATCAAGTATGTATCTTTCTGCCTTAACAAATGCACTAGAAAATGCACGAGAAAAAGCACAGGTCATTAGCAATAATCTTGGTGTTACCCTCAATCCGACCCCTATACAAGTAAAAGAACTAAATTTTACAAACGCTCAACAACCATATCCAAAAGTTCTTTCAGCTCAAGTAGGGAGCACGCCGATACAAGAAGGGCAACTTACTGTAGAAGCTGCTATTGAAGTTGAATTTGTCTATTTCAATTGAATAGTTATCCAATAAAGGTGACTTAGATAAGTCGCCTTTATTTGTATATAAGTTGAAATATTATCAAAATAGATCGAAATGGCAACAAGGAATTTGGCAAAGAAAAGCGATTTTCTTCTTGTTTTGTCATGTGCTTGAAAGCTTGGTTCATATTATAGTAGGCTTTTCATAGACTGATATGTTAAGGGGAGATGATCAGCTATGAATAAGGTAGGAATAGCAATCGTAGGAGTTATCGTTTTAGCAATAAGTGTTTACTTTGTACCTTTTCACGAGGATACGATTGAAGAGGCAACTCTATCAACAGAAGTGTTGGAGACGGAAGAAATTAATGCAACAAACAACCTTGAAAAACCAAAAGATAATTATACTACTGAATTAATAGAAAAAGAAAACGGTTCATCGGTAATGAGTGTGGAAGGGATGAATAAACAAGTTGCTTACCAAGTAGGAGCTGAAACTCAGGTGAAATCAATTATTGCAGAGCAGCATGAATATTTAAACGAGTTAGCCGGATGGGGAAATGCAGAGGAGTTGGATCTGCTTGCATTAGAGAAAGACCAAGAATGGCAGCAGTTAAAGGACGATATCGATTGGTTGCAGAAAAGTGGATTTGCTGAATCTGACGTTTTGATAGATATGGAGAATGCCCTTGAATTTTTAACTGTGGCAACGACAGGAGATTCTATGTCACTTCGCTATTTACATCGTATTTTTCATGATTTAGATGCGAACATGAATGGACAAGAAGTAGATAAAATTTGGGATGTTACTCATGCATTTGGTACCGAATCGCAACAAGAACAATTACTCGCATATTTAACGAGTGAAGGAAACTAAGCTTCTGACTCAAGGGGGTTAGAATCACTTACCTAATTAGTTAATTCTAAGTATAGGGAAATACTCTTTAGGGAAGGGATTGGGATGAGGAACAACAGAAGAAAAGGAAAAATTTTTGGAGCGAGATTAATGAAGACAGGTGTCGCTGTTTTTCTAACTGCTACGACCTGTTCTGTATTGGGACTACCAGTTGTGTTTGCTGTTATTATTGCCATCGTAACAATTGAACCAACGGCATCAGATTCTATCCGAAAAGGGATGGTACGTTTTCCGGCTGCGTTAATAGGTGCAGGTCTGGCGATGGCTTTTACTTATTGGTTTGGTCAGGTTCCACTAACATATACTCTTGCTACGTTACTGACGATTTTCATCTGTATTAGATGTAAATTAGAAGCTGGAGCTCTTATTGCTACTATTACGGCAGTGGCAATGATTTCAGTTACTTATGATCATTATTTTTTAACTTTTGTCGAAAGGGTTGGAACGACAACAATTGGACTTGTCATTTCCACTCTTGTTAATCTTTTTCTATTACCAGCTAGATTTTCAGAAACGATTAAAAAGAGAAATTTTCAATTGTTTTTGGATACAGGCACTCTTTTCAAGAAACGATCAAATGAGATTATTTTGGAGAGGAAATCGATTTCGAAGCAATGTCAAAAAGAATATCAAAGGATTACTGGTGAATTGGCGAAAACATTTCAATTGTGTCATTATCAACGTGAAGAGTGGAAATATCATCGTCATTCGACTGCTGAACTAAGAGCATTTATGTTTGAAAAAAAGAGATTGGAACAACTCCAGCAGATTCATTATTATTTAGGGCATATTATTTCTGTCCATAGTAACAATGAAAGTTATCATAATTTAGAATTATTATTGGAATCGATTGACTCAACCGAAGAGGGGTTAAAAGCAGCTGGGAGTAAGATTTCAAATAAGCACTTACAGAACATTAACGAGCTAGATAAAAGGTTTTGGGAAACACATAATGGTCAGCAACCTTTAGAAAAGAAATATCATCATCATTTTACATCAGAAACCGTGCTCCTATTTGTCATTCTATCTATTCATGATGTACTTGAAGAGTTAGAGAGAGTCTCTAGACATCAAATTCATAAAGCTTCCTAAGATTAAACGCTTGGAGTTTTTCTCTAGGTGTCTTTTTTTGTGTCTTGGAATTACTAAAAGGAAATGTTTACTTCTATTTTCAAAAAGGAATAGTAATTTAAAAGAAAGGGGTTTTTATAGATTCGGAGGAGGTAAACATGCAAGATATAAAAGATACTGTAAAAGAAGTTATCCTTGCGGTACTGCCCATTACCATTGTTATTATCATTTTGCAGTTTACGTTGCTCTGGTTACCGATGGAAGTATTTCTTCAATTTTTAGTTGGGGTTGTAATGGTTTCTTCTGGGTTAATTTTATTTTTATTAGGAGTGCATCTTGGTTTGCTGCCAGTTGGAGAAATGATAGGATCAGCATTACCAAAGACAAAAAAAGTATCGCTAATTATCCTTGTTGGTTTCCTGCTTGGGTTTGTTGTGACTGTAGCTGAGCCTGATGTAAGAGTGTTGTCTAGTCAAATAGAGGATGTATCGGATGGGGAAATATCACAAATGGTGCTTATTTATTCGGTTGCTTTAGGAGTTGCGATTTTTGTCGCTCTTGCCATGGCTCGTATCATTTTTAATATTCAAATGAAATGGTTATTAGTAGGAGGCTATGGATTCGTATTCTTACTTGCTGCTTTTACGCCTAATTCATATATTCCAATATCATTTGATGCTGGTGGAGTGACTACAGGTCCGATGACCGTTCCTTTTATTTTAGCTCTAGGGGTCGGGGTTGCCGCGGTACTACGAGGAAAGTCATCTTCAAGTGATAGTTTTGGTCTTGTGGCTCTTGCCTCCATTGGACCGATTTTAGCTGTATTAATGCTTGGAGTGATATATGGATGAACATTATTATATTTCAAGGGTTTGGAGAGGTTCTGTTAGAAGTTGCCATGGCGCTCTTGCCTCTCCTCATCTTCTTTCTCGTCTTTCAATTTATGTTCTTGAAATTAGAAAAAGAAAAATTGTTGAACATTGCTAAAGGGATGATCTTGTCATTTTGTGGATTAACCTTATTTTTACAAGGGGTTCATGTTGGTTTTTTTCCAGCAGGAGAAATAATGGGTGAGAATTTAGGCAAAATGTCATCAAACTGGCTCCTGATACCAATCGGGTTTGTGTTAGGGTTTGTTGCCACATTTGCAGAACCAGCTGTACGGATTTTAAATGAACAAGTAGAAAAAGTGTCTGGCGGATACATTTCAGAAAAAGTCATGCTTTATACATTGTCGATCGGTGTTGGCATTTCGATTGCTTTATCAATGCTTCGAATTCTTATTGGTTTTCCTTTATGGTACTTCATTATTCCGGGGTATATGATCGTTATTTTCATGACGTTTCTATCATCCAATCGATTTACCTCGATTGCGTTTGATTCAGGGGGCGTAGCAACGGGACCTATGACCGTAACATTCATTTTAGCGATTGCAGTCGGAGTTGCCTCTGTTACGGAGGGAAGAGACCCACTTATGGATGGGTTTGGCATGATTGCTCTTGTTGCGTTAACTCCTATTTTATCTGTATTGATCTTAGGGGTAATGTATGAGAAAAAAGGTGGGAAAAAAGAAAATGTTAGTAAATCCGAATCATAAATTAGTCATGACGATTGTTAAAAAAGGGAGAGCAAAAAACGTCGTAAAAGCGACAAAGAAAGCTGGAGCAGAAGGAGGTACCGTTTTATTAGGCAAGGGTGTAGGTATTCATGAAAATAAACGATTTCTAGGCATACCCGTTGAATATGAAAAAGAAATTGTCTTATCACTTGTTCAAAACCATTTGATAACTCAAGTTGTAGAAGCCATTCAAAATGAGGTGCGAATTGAAGAGCCAGGAAAAGGTCTAGGACTCGTAATTGACCTTAAAATGGTTTTAGGAATTTGTCATTTGCCAACGGAAGAACCAAGTGTTGCACAAAAGGAGGATATAATCTCTATGCCAAAACAAGAAATGGAGTATGATTTAATCGTTTCGATTGTTAATAAAGGGGATTCAAGCAAAGTAGTTGATGCGTCTAAAAGGGCTGGAGCAGAAGGTGGGACCATCATTAGTGGGCGAGGAACAGGAATCCACGAGCAGGCGAAGTTTCTAAACATTCAGATTGAACCAGAGAAAGAAATTGTTCTTACATTAATTGACCGCAAACAGACGAACACAGTATTACAAGCTATTTTGGAAGAAGCAAAATTGAATAAACCAGGTAATGGAATTGCATTTGTCTTAGATGTTGACCGAACAGTTGGAATCAATCACATTTTGAACAAAAAGGTGAATGATGAAAGTGGGAATTGATCCTTTTTTGTAGCGGTTTGTGGTCGACTTATGTGTTTGCTGCATGTAATAATGAATTGTATACAATTGAAACCATATTGAAAACATGGGGGAACATTTATGAGTTTACGATTTTATAAACAAGGCCATTTTTGGAAATCACCATCTGAATATAAGCCTGGTGAAAAAGTGACAGATGAGACACTGTTAGACGTTGAAACGCATCTTGGCTTCCAATTGCCTAAAGATTATGTAGCATTAATGAAAGAGCAAAATGGTGGAGAGCTTACGTATCGTTACGTGTTATTTGCTGATGGTGATGCCGCGATTATTCCTTATTTTCATGAACTTGACGTACAGAGTGGTGTAGGCTTATCCACTGTTTTTGTTGAGGAGTGTGGGTTACCAGATAATCTAGTTTTATTAACTGGAGATTTGCATACATGGCTTGCACTTGATTATCGTTATAACGTAAAAGAACCGGCAGTCGTTTATATTACGGAGCATGAGTCAGGAAATGGAACTTGGCAAGAGCATTTTCTTGCTCATTCATTTGAAGAATTTACTAAACGTCTATTTCAAAAGGAAGATTCTAGCTTGTAATAGAATCACAAGAATCATCTTTTCTATTTTTGAAAGGATGATTCTTGTGTTTCGTTCGATATAGGCCGTCTCTTTTTGTTTTTGTCTTTCGTGAGCGCATATCAGTAAAGGCAAATAGACTTCTGTTTAACTCAACATTTCTTTTCCCTTGGCGGGCTAGCTTTTGAAATTGCTAAAGCATTCACTTCTTACTGTGTTTAATCATTCATAGTGTATAGGAAGATCGCTTTCATCTCAATAAAGATCACAATATAATATGAACCTTTTCGTGAAAGCTCTTTGCATTTTGTAGTGAGTGGAGGATAATGAGTAGCATACATAAGCTTAAATTCAAGAAATTGGGGTGGGATAATGCAAAAGCCAAAAATAACCGTTATTGGCAGTGTAAATATGGATCTAGTTACAACTACAAGCGTCCGTCCAAAAGTTGGGGAAACCGTTCTTGGACAGTCTTTTTCTAACGTGCCTGGAGGGAAAGGGGCTAATCAAGCTGTTGCTGCGGCAAGATTAGGTTCAAATGTAAATTTAATTGGATGTGTCGGCAATGACGCATTTGGTCATGAGTTGAGGACTCACTTAAAAAAAGAAAAGGTTACGCTTTTAGAAGTAAAAAGAAACACAACGAAACAGACAGGTATTGCTCAGATAACTCTAAGTGACAATGATAATAGCATTATTGTTGTTCCGGGCGCGAATGAAGATTTGACTCCAAGTGTGTTAGATCATTTTGAAAACGTTATTGCAGAAAGTGATATCCTCTTATTGCAACTAGAAATACCGATTGAAACGGTCGAATATGCTATCAGTTTAGCAGCAACTCATGGAGTGCCAGTTATCTTAAATCCAGCTCCTATTCAGTTATTATCAGCACAAATGTTAGAGAAAGTAGCATATGTCACACCGAATGAACATGAAGCAGACGTGTTAAGCTCTATGGAAGGTGTTGATTTAACTGACAATCTTATAGTTACAAAAGGTAAACATGGAGTTTCATTTTGGGAGAATACGCAGGAAATCAACATAAAAAGTCATGCAGTGGACGTAGTGGATACAACAGGAGCAGGAGATGCTTTTAATGGGGCTCTTGCAGTAGCTATTTCTGAAGGGAAAAGCGTAAGAGATGCCTGTTTGTTTGCAACAGCTGTTGGAGCGTTAGCTGTGACGAGACTAGGTGCTCAAAGCGGAATGCCAACAAGCGATGAAGTGGAGGAATTTCTTTCAAAGCTTGAGAAGAAGTCCTAATGGGATTACATAGTTTAGATGGAGAAAAAGGATCTGCCTCAAAAGTTGAGACAGATCTTTTGTAGTAGGATATTTATTTACTAAAAGACAAACTTGAGTTGTATTTATTATGAAAATGTTAACAATTGCTTTATGTCTTCTGCACTTAATGATTGTAATGTTTCTTCTCCTGGTTGAATGATCGCATCAACGAGAGCTTTCTTTTTTTCGTGCAAGTCAAGAATTTTCTCTTCAATTGTCCCGTTCGCAATTAGTTTCACGACTTGAACATTTTTCGTTTGACCATAACGGTAGACCCGATCGGCAGCTTGCTCCTCAATTGCGGGGTTCCACCACGTGTCATAAAGAATAACAGTGTCTCCACCTATTAAATTAAGACCAGTCCCACCAGCTTTTAATGAAATTAAAAACAGTGCTTTCTCGCCATTGTTAAACCTTTCAGCCATTTCCACCCGTTCTTTCGGAGGGGTCTGACCATCTAAAGAGTGATAAGACCATCCATTTTCATCAAATGAGCGTTTTATTAATCGGAGCATCGATGTAAACTGAGAAAAGATGACCATTCTTTGACCGGATTGTAAACCTTCTTCGACATATTCTAGGAGTCGTTCCAATTTCCCTGATTGATAATTAGCTTCTGGCTGAATAAGATTAGGATGGCAACAGATTTGTCGTAAGCGTGTAAGACCAGCGAGAATCTCAATTCGTTTTTGTTGGAACTGATTACTTGTAATCGCCTCATTTACATCACTCGTTAATTGCTTCACTTGGGCGACGTACATTTTCTTTTGATCTGTACTTAAATCGGTATATTGAACAGATTCAATTTTATCAGGCAACTCTGATAATACGTCTTTTTTCAGTCTGCGCATAATGAATGGTCGAACTTTTTTAGCGACGACTTCATTTGATAGCTCTTTAAATTGTTTTTTTGTACCGAGAATCCCTGGCAGGATGCTATGGAAAATCGAATACAATTCATCTTGATGGTTTTCAATCGGTGTTCCACTTAACGCAAAACAACTAGTCGATTGTAACGTACGTACTGCTTTTGTTGTCTTTGTCGCTTCATTTTTGATAGCTTGAGCTTCATCTAGAATGACCGTTGAAAATAAGTACGGTTCATAAATATCGCTATCACGTTGAAGTAACGGATAAGAGGTAATAAACACATCAGCTTCTCGGAAGTTTGAGACCAATTCTTTTCGTCCTTGTTTTGTTCCGGTCACGACAACAACTTGCATATGTGGAGCAAACTTGGCTAATTCCTTCTCCCAGTTATAAATTAAACTGGCTGGAGCAACAATTAGTGCTTGAAACGACGAACGGTCTTCTTTCTCTGCTTGCAAGAAGGCAATCGTCTGAACAGTTTTTCCTAGTCCCATATCATCGGCTAAGATGCCTCCTAGACCTATTTGGGCAAGTGTTCGTAACCAGCGGTACCCACTCATTTGGTAATCTCGCAGTTCGGCACGGAAATCAGTGGGTAATGTCCAGTCGCTAAACTCAGGTGACTGAATGTCTGATAACAGTTGATGAAGTTGCTTAGATACCCGTGTTTGTCCATTTTGCCTATCCAGTTCAAATGCTTTATGCAATGGAATCGCCATTTCTTTTTGCAATGATTGTTTTGGCGATGCGATGGTGTTGATTACTTGCTTCACAGTGTCAAAGCGACTGTGATTTAGTTGAATATACGCACCAGATGATAATTTATAATATTTTGCATGACTTTGTAGTGCACCAAGCACATCCAAAATCTCCTCATCGGGAATGCCATCCATTGAAAACGTTACATCAAGCCAACTGGTTTCATTGTTCACATCAAGTTGTACAGAGGGAGTAGACGTTGGTGTTGCCATCACATTTCGTACGGCTGATGTTGTAAATACTTCGATCTCTTTTTGCAAAATGGGAAGTTGTTCAAATAAAAACGGGATGATAGATTCCCAACTAGTCAATGTTAGTTGACCATCTGCTATGTGAAAGTCAGTTTGTGCAAATTGAGCTAAAATCAGTTCTTCTTTTTGGATATCACGTGTGATGATTCGTTCATAAATTTGATTGCTATCAGCATACGGATTTCTAGCATGTTCTCCATATTCGAATGATACTTTCCCTGTCAGGGTACTGTCTATTAAGTCAAGGTAAAATCTAGCCTTTAAAGGTTTTGTTTCAATGGCATTACGTAAATGCTCTGACAAATGAACAATACCAATTGATTGGAGAGATGGAAGAACATATGAACAAAATTCCTCTAGTTGTTCGTTTGGAATTACATCAATTGTATTGGAATAAGCTGATTGCTCACCGATAATGTGAAGGTGTCGGGCTTGTTTATCACTTAGCTGGTAAATGGAGTTTCCATGAATTAGGATGCGGTATTCTTTACTAGCAAAGTCAAACTCATTCGCATTTTCACTAACTAGATCAACTGGTGCGTCTTTCTCTTTTGATTCTAATCTAAACGAGAGCAACTGCTTTTTATCAAGAGGTTTGATTTTCGCATTTTCTGTTTGTAATACTCCATCGATTGTTAAAATAACAGCTTTGTCTTTTAAAAGTTCTAGAATAGAAGACAAACTAATAGCTGGAATTTCATAAGACCGTCTTGGACCTGACCTATAATAATGATCGTTATTCGATGCTTGAATTTCTATATGGGTGTGTAGTTGTTTAAATAAAACGGCATCCTCTTGTTGGATGGAATAATGCATCGGATCATACGAAAAATTGGCCGTGAATGTATATGTCTCTTTACTAATAAAGGCCTGTAGAAACTCTTCTATATTTTTAACTACATACAAACGCTTTGTTCCAACTTTAAGCCTAATTTCAACTTTATCAATAAGTGGGCTAAAGGACGTTTTTGAAGCGATTAGTTCGTATTCCACTTGTAATGGTTCTTTCTTAGCAGCTGCTTTTTTAGGCGTAACAACGAGTGTGCTTTGAAATTTTTCTAACATCTTACTACGCAATTGTTTCGGCTTTGCAGAAGGAAAGGGAATGATCGATCCTTTTTCTTCTTGCGCATCTTTAATAGCGAATAACATCGCAACAATATGTTTGCAAGCACCTGGGTAGGTAGCTGCTGCTTCACAATCGCATGAATAATCAATTGATTCTGGTCCGTTAATACGAATTTCACATTCATAAAGCAAGGAGCCGTCGATAAAGGCAAAATATGTGTCGGTAACCGGTTCAAAATCAAGGTCTGCTACACGATCTAAGCGATAATAGTTGATTCCTCTATTAAAGGTTGATTGATTTGTTGCTATCGATAATATATAGGTAGCAGTGAGCCACGGATAAGTCATAGAAATAAGTGCCTCCTCTTTAACGATGTACATATCATAACATGGTAGAGCTAATTGAAGGATATTGAAAAATCAAAAATAATTTCATGTACCAATTGAAATAAACGGATGTTATGAGTTAGTTGTTTAGAGTAAGTTTAAACAGGTGAAAAACGACCTTGAACGTCCTCTAATATCTTTTAGTTGACGAATACGTCTGCATAAGGATACAATTTAATCACAATTTAATATTAAACCAATTTATTGGTTGTTTCCTTCGGGGCTGGGTGGAACTCCCGACCGGCGGTGATGAAGCATAGCTTCTTAGTCCGTGACCCGCCTCTCAAATATGAGAGGCGGTGGACCTGGTGAAACTCCGGGACCGACAGTGAAAGTCTGGATGGGAGAAGGAACGAATCGGTGCAGTAAGGTTATTAGATATGATTTATTTTTTAAAAAACTACCTTGCTTTGACAGGATAAGTATGTCCTTTTATAGCACTGAATTGGACGGCAATTGAAAGATTGTACGTTTCTTTCGTGAACACTTTTTTATATTAAAGCCCTGAGACTTCGTTCTTAGGGCTTTTTCTGTATGTTTGAATGAGAGGGATCGCCATGAATGATACTGATTATATGAAGCTTGCGCTCGAACTAGCGAAAAGTACACAAGGTCAAACGTCGCCAAATCCAATGGTTGGATCAGTTGTTGTGAAAGATGGTGCGATTGTAGGTATGGGTGCTCATTTGAAGGCTGGCGAAGGCCATGCAGAAGTTCAAGCGCTCACGATGGCTGGAGAAAAAGCAAGAGATGCGACGATTTATGTCACACTCGAACCATGCAGTCATTACGGAAAAACACCACCTTGTGCGGATTTAATTATTGAAAAAGGGCTAAGGAGAGTTGTTGTTGCAACGTTAGATTCCAATCCCGCAGTAGCAGGACGCGGTCTAACGAGATTAAAAGAAGCTGGGATTGAAGTCGAATTTGGTGTTTGTCAAAAAGAAGCAAATGAACTAAATGAAGTTTTTTTTCATTTTATGAAGCATCAAAAGCCATACGTAACGTTAAAATCAGCAACGACACTCGATGGGAAAACAGCTACTGTGACAGGGAAAAGCAAATGGATCACGGGTGAAGAGGCTAGAGAAGATGTCCATCGCTACCGGCATATACATGATGCAATTCTCGTTGGAATTGGCACGGTGTTAGCAGATAACCCTTCTTTAACAACTCGTCTTGCTAGGGGAGGGAAAAATCCGATTCGGGTAGTTCTTGATCGCTCGTTGCGAATCCCTATTGATGCTAAGCTTGTTCAAGACCAAGAGGCCTCGACTTGGATACTAACAACAGAAGAAGCATCAATGGAAAAGCAAAAAGACCTTGAGGAGTATGGGATTGATGTATTGCGACTACCGGATGACTCCATTGAAACAGTCTTAGCCCTGCTCGGTACAAAAGGAATAACATCTTTATTTGTTGAAGGTGGCGCTGAGGTAAACGGAAGCTTCTTGAAAGCTCGTGCAGTTGATCAAGTGATTACCTATTTAGCTCCTAAGTTGTTTGGGGGCAAATTAGCTCCAACTGCGATTGGTGGTGGAGGGTTTCAAGAAGTGGAAGACGCTATTGAATTAGAAATTAAAGAAGTGACAACGATAGGAAAAGACATTAAAATCGTTTCACATGTTAAAGGGAGTGAGTAAATGTTTACAGGTATTATTGAAGAAATCGGTCAGATTCAGGAAATGCGTTCTAGCAGTGAATCAATGGTCATGAAAATTGGCGCAACTCGCATTTTAAGTGACGTTAACCTTGGAGACAGTATTTCCGTAAATGGTGTTTGTTTAACGGTCACATCGTTTTCTTCTGCTCACTTTACAGTTGACGTTATGCCTGAAACGGTTCGCGCAACGAGCTTACAAAGTCTTGGTAGAGGTTCTAGTGTAAATCTTGAACGTGCAATGAGTGCGAAAGGACGATTTGGTGGTCATTTTGTTTCTGGTCATGTGGACGGAACTGGAACGATTTTAGCAAAAACTCCCGAACAAAATGCCGTCTATTACCGTATTGGTGTAAATTCAGAGTTGCGTCATTATATGATTGAAAAGGGTTCTGTTGCTGTTGATGGCACAAGTTTAACGATTTTTGCTGTCGACGAGGAAAGTTTTACGATTTCGATCATTCCACATACGATTGAGGAAACAATTATCGGCACAAAAGGTGTGGGAGACATCGTCAATATTGAATGTGATATGGTTGGAAAGTACATTGAGCAATTCATCTCAAGAAGATTTGAATCAACAAAAAAGCCTACATCTTCGTTAACAGAGAGTTTTCTTTCAGAATATGGATACAAATAAGAAGATAAGGACGGTGAGTGAGATGGCTGAAAAAAATGAGAAAAAAATGTTCGATCCAATTGAAGAGGCGATATATGAGCTTATGCAAGGGCGTTGTGTCATCGTTTGTGATGATGAAGATCGCGAAAATGAAGGTGACTTTCTTGCAATAGCGGAGAAAACAACTCCAGAAGTGATTAATTTCATGGTCACACATGGACGAGGCCTAGTTTGTGTACCGATTACAGAAGAGCGTGCTAAAGAGCTAGATCTCGTATCGATGGTTGATCACAATACAGATCCTCATGGTACAGCCTTTACAGTGAGCGTTGATCATTACACAAACACGACGGGGATTTCAGCTGCTGAGCGTGCGGATACAGTTCGTGCACTAGTTGAAGATAGCGCCAAGAAACATCATTTTAAACGTCCAGGTCATACGTTTCCGCTTGTTGCGAAAAAAGGCGGAGTCCTTCGACGTGCAGGGCATACAGAAGCAGCTGTTGATTTAGCTCGATTATCAGGTGCAAAGCCTGCTGGTGTCATTTGTGAAATTATGAATGAGGATGGCACAATGGCTAGGGTACCTGAATTACGTGAAATTGCTGATCAACATGATTTGAAAATGATTACGATAAAAGATTTAATTAAGTATCGCCACCGTAAAGATAAGTTGGTCAAACGTGAAGTGGAAATAAAGTTACCTACTGACTTTGGTGATTTTCGTGCTATAGGATTCACTGATATTTATGAGGGGAAAGAAAGTGTTGCTCTTGTAAAGGGAGAAATCATTGAAGGGGAGCCAACTCTTGTTCGTGTACATTCTGAATGTTTAACAGGTGATGTATTCGGGTCACATCGTTGTGATTGCGGTCCGCAACTCCATGCTGCTCTTGCACAAATTGAACAAGAAGGTCGAGGAATTCTTCTTTATATGCGACAAGAGGGACGTGGCATTGGTTTAATGAACAAACTAAAAGCTTATCAGTTGCAAGAAGAGGGTTATGATACGGTAGAGGCAAACGAAAAGCTTGGTTTTCCGGCGGATTTACGTGATTATGGGATTGGCGCACAAATATTGCGCGATTTAGGTGTTAGACAGATGCGCTTACTTACAAATAACCCTCGTAAAATTACTGGGTTAAAAGGGTATGAACTTGAGGTTGTTGAACGTGTAGCTCTTCAATTGCCACATAACAAAGATAATGAAAAGTATTTAAAGACCAAATCTGAAAAACTAGGGCATATGCTACATTTTTAAGGACAACTGTAGTCAGTTTTACTTACTAAGTTATGCACGATTTGGTTTTTTACAAATAAAAAGCAAACATTCTTGAGGAGGAAAATAGTATGGGACATGTTTATGAAGGTCATTTAGTAGCAACAGGATTAAAAGTAGGGATTGTAGTAGGGCGTTTTAACGAATTTATTACGAGTAAATTGCTAGGTGGGGCACAAGATGCCTTAAAGCGTCATGGTGTTGCAGAAGCAGATGTTGATGTAGCATGGGTACCAGGTGCGTTTGAAATTCCATTTGCAGCAAAAAAAATGCTTGATACTGGTAAATATGATGCAGTTATTACATTAGGAACGGTAATCCGCGGAGCAACACCACACTTTGATTATGTTTGTAGTGAAGTAGCGAAAGGGGTCTCATCTTTAACATTATCATCAGGAAAACCGGTTATTTTTGGGGTTCTAACAACAGATACGATTGAGCAAGCTGTTGAACGTGCTGGTACGAAAGCTGGAAACAAAGGCTGGGATGCTGCAACTGCTGCCATTGAAATGGCCAATTTAGGTAAAAGTTTCGAATAATAAAAGGGGAATTTGAGTCTTGCAGTTATAGCAAAGTTAGTAGAAGGTGAAGCATAACTTTATCTTCTACAATTTTTTTTAGGCAACATACTTTATAATTTAAGGAAAGTATCTGACTTAAGACAAGAAAAATGATTTTAATCAAACGTATCTTTTGGTAAAATAAATGTTGGTTATACATAATTTATGACAAGATTTATAGAAAATTGTAAAAAGGAGTTTTTAAAATGGAAAAAGTTCTTATTTTTGGCCACAAAAGTCCGGATACAGATACGATTACGTCTGCAATTGTTTATGCTGATTTGAAAAATAAAATAGGTGTCAACGCAGAGCCTGTTCGTCTAGGTGAAATTAACGGTGAAACTCAATTTGCATTAGAACATTTCGGAGTAGAAGTGCCTCGGTTAGTAGAAACAGTTGCAAATGAAGTAGAAAATGTTATTTTAGTTGATCATAATGAATTCCAACAAAGTGCAGCGGATATTGCTCAGGTTCGTGTGTTAGAAGTTATTGACCATCACCGTATTGCAAATTTTGAGACGAGTGATCCTTTGTATTATCGTGCTGAGCCTGTTGGTTGTACTGCAACCATTTTAAATAAACTGTACAAAGAACATGGTGTTGCTATTGAGAAAAATATTGCTGGTCTAATGGTTTCAGCAATTATTTCTGATTCTTTGTTGTTTAAATCACCAACATGCACAGACGAAGATATTAAAGCCGCTCGTGAGCTAGCTGAAATTGCTGAAGTTGATCTAGAAAGTTATGGGCTGGACATGTTAAAAGCAGGGGCTGACGTAAGCAGTAAGACAGTTGCTGAGCTTATTTCTTTAGATGCTAAAGAATTTACGATGGGTGCCAATAAATTAGAAATCGCTCAAGTAAACGTTGTTGATACAAATGATGTATTCCAAAGGAAAACAGAGGTAGAAGAAGCGTTAGCTAAAGTAATTGATGAAAAAGGATTAGACCTTTTCCTATTAGTTGTAACAGATATCTTAGAAAATGACTCGAAAGTACTAGCGATGGGGAAACTTACAGATGCAGTTGAGAAAGCATACAACGTATCATTAGAAGATAACACTGCTATTTTAAAAGGTGTAGTATCTCGTAAAAAGCAAATTGTTCCTGGTCTAGATTCTGTATTAGCAAAATAAATAAGAGTAATAAAATAGAGAAGAGTTGGAACACACTGAAGATGCTGTTCCAGCTTTTCTTTTATAGGAATTCCAAGAAAGTACTATACACCATCGCAAGTATAAAGCGATCTTCATATTTTCTCCAATTAAAACGTAACTTTTTTCCTAAGCGTCGTATACTTTAAATAAAGTTGTGTATAAGTTCTTTATAAAATGTACGAATTATAAAAAGAACCCTTTTTCAGAGCTTAGCATATGGTAAAATGGGTAAACGTAAGAAAGATATAAAAAAAGTGATCGAAATCTATTGGAATATGGTAAAATGTAAAATGGTGAAAGCGCATACGAAAACAACCTAGTAAGGGTTAGAAACGTGAGAGGTTTATCATGCTTGTACCTTATAAATCTATGAATCAAAAAATTGCGATGGGGCTTCTTTCTTTTATGCCCAAAGAAAAAGATATCAAGAAATTACAAAAAACAATTGAACGTTATGAAAATGATCCTGATTGGAAATTGTATCTATGGAAGGAAGAAGATTTTGTTGGTGTGTTAGGTATATCGATGGAAAGTGGGGGAGCATTGTTACATCATGTCTGTGTGAATCCATCTCATAGAAGGGAAGGAATCGGGAAAAAGATGCTTCAAGAATTAATTAAAATTTTGCCATGTGATCTGAAACCAACAAAAGAAACTAAAGGCTTTTTAGAAATATGTGTGAAGGAAGAAGAGAGCCTTTAATCGTTCTCCTCTTCCTTGTTTTGTTTTCTAAGTGTTAATTGCCGTGCTCTTTCTTTAACAATGTCACTTCGATCTCTCAGGAAATGTTTGTGAATGATGTGTTCGGGAACTTCCTTTTTGGTCATCCATTGTTTTCTGAGCTGCTGGCAATGCTTTTGACACGCCTGAAGTAATGCTTCGTCAGTTATAGGAAGATCCATGTCAACAAAAGTAAGTGGGGAAGTTTCTAGAAGCACTTGTTGTGCCTTTAACTGATCTAATAGCTTAGGAACATCTAGACCTAATGCACTAATGGATTGATGTTCTTTTGAGATAACAGAAATTGCTTTATCATACATGCGCCATGCACCACTTACATTCCCCCTACGATGATGATACAACCCTACGGCTATCTGAATGAGACCAACCCAGTGCGAATGACGACTTTTTGTTGACTGTTCTTTCCAATGTTCTTCTAATACTTCATGACACTCAAAATAATCACGGTCACTATGGAAATAAATAAGAAAATCTAAATAAGCTTCTGAATACATTATCATACTCCTTTTTAAACAAAAGTCCTTTTTCAGTCTATCATATAATAAGGAATTCGACCTCTTTTGAATGAGAACGAAGACATGTTCCCCACGTGATTAAATTATGGTATAATCGCATCTAGCATTAATTAAATAAGCTAGTGGTGGTTGAATGAATCAATATAGTGTGAAGCTCGATACGTTTGAGGGACCTCTTGATCTTCTTTTGCATCTTATTAATCAAGCAGAAGTCGATATTTATGATATCCCAGTCTCTGTCATTACTGATCAGTACTTGGCCTACATTCGTACGATGCAAGATCTAGAACTGGATATTGCAAGTGAGTATCTTGTTATGGCTGCTACATTGCTTGCGATAAAAAGCAAGATGCTGCTCCCTAAACAAGAGGAGGAGCTTTTTGATGATGAGTGGCAAATGGAAGATGAAGAGGATCCTCGTGAAGAATTAATGTTTCGATTAATTGAATACAAAAAATATAAAGAAGCCGCAACCGAGTTAAAAGAAAAAGAACAAAAACGAAGTCTAGTACATACACGCCCACCTGAAGATTTGGATCCATATATTTCTGAGGAAGAGCGACGGGACATTGCGATTTCTGGTGTTTCCCTATTTGATATGTTAAGTGCTTATCAAAAACTGATGAAACGCAAGGAATTAAAAGCTCCAAGAATGACGACAGTAAAAAGTCAAGAATATTCGATTGAAGATAGAATGCAAGAGATTGTAAAAGATTTAGAGAAAAGATTTCAAGGCTCTTGTACATTCACAGACTTATTCCCTGTACCAGAACGAGGACATGTTGTTGTAAGCTTTCTAGCTATTTTAGAATTAATGAAGACAAAGACGATTCGTTGCGAACAAACAAACAATTTTTCAGACATCATGATTTACAGTATAGAGGAGGGAGTCCGCAATGACAATCCAAGAGCTTCAAGCAACAATTGAGGGATTGTTGTTTGTTGTTGGAGATGAAGGGATGACAGTCGCTGATATTTCGACGGTGATAGAAATGGAGGAAGAGACGGTCCAAGAAGCGTTGCATTCACTTCGTATGTTATACAACGATCAAAAACGAGGTTTGCAAATTGTAGAAATGGCCGGGGCTTACAGGTTAACGACAAGACCAGAACACGCCCCGTATTTTAAGAAACTAGCGTCATCCCCACTTCATTCAAGCTTATCTCAAGCTGCACTTGAGACGTTAGCTATTGTTGCGTATCGTCAACCAATCACACGAATGGAGATTGATGATATTCGAGGGGTGAAATCTGATCGTGCGATTCATACTCTTTCATCGAAATTGCTAATCAAAGAAGTAGGACGAGCCAAAGGGCCAGGTAGACCAATTCTATATGGAACGACGACTTTCTTTTTAGATCATTTTGGTCTAAATAGTTTAGACGAACTTCCTCCTTTGCCAGAAAACATTGATGAAAGTTCGCTTGAAGATGAGGCTGATCTATTTTTTAAGAAGTTTGAAGAAACAATGGAATAAGTTAGGGGCTGTCCTACAAGTGAGGTAGAGGTTATCTAAAAAGGTCAAAAAGCGACCTTTTTAGATAACCTCTTTTTTTATTGGAACAAACACCTAATTACCGTCATGAAACATAGAATAAAACGTTACTGCGATGTTAGTTTTGAGGAGGAATGGATGTGAACAAACATGAAGAAGCTATTTATGCTTGGGCAAAAGAGGTCAAAAATGTTTGGAATCAGTGTGGGGCTCAGGTTGAAGCACGAACTGACTATCATACGATTAAGCCATTTGTTACGTCATTAGTTACGTTACTTAATGTATTTGAAAATCCAGGGATGGAGCAAAGAGGAAAGGGGCAAGAGAGGGCTAAGCAAGTAGATGATCTTGCTTTAGATGTGTACAAAAAGTGGTTAGAGTTAGAACCGAGACGCTCTGAAGCGATCCAAACAGAAATTGATCCTGTTCCGATAGGGGGACATAAATTACCTCCACTGCCCTATGCATATAATGCGCTAGAACCTTATATTGCAGAAGAAATCATGCGTCTCCATCATGAGAAGCATCATCAAAGTTATGTCGACGGATTAAACAAAGCAGAAAAAGAAATGGAGAAAGCTAGAAGGAAAAATGAGTATGATTTAATCAGACATTGGGAAAGAGAAGCTGCTTTTCATGGCGCAGGGCATTACCTGCATACAATTTTCTGGAATATAATGAGTCCAAGAGGTGGAGGAGAACCTAGTGGGGAGTTAGCAAACCAAATAAGAAAAGATTTTGGCAGCTTTAGAAAAATGAAAGAACATTTTTCTAAAGCTGCAGAAGAAGTCGAGGGCGTTGGTTGGGCAATTCTTGTTTGGTCACCTCGTGCTCACAGGCTTGAGATTCTTCAGGCAGAGAAGCATCAAAATTTGAGTCAACAGGATGTCATCCCCTTACTCGTTCTAGATGTGTGGGAACATGCCTATTATTTACAATATAAAAATGAACGCAAACCCTATATTACTAATTGGTGGAATATAGTCAATTGGCCTGAAGTAGATAAAAGATATCTCAAAGCTCGTCAATTGCGATGGAAGACATATAAGTGATAAAATGTACTTTTTTTGAAGAGGATGGAGAGAATCCATCCTCTTCTATGATTCATCATCAAACAAGCTTAAGAAATACTCCTTTAGCGATTCCATTCGTCTGTCGTGTAATTCTTTATCTGTACCTGCAATAACAATGGACGTACGTGTATCGTTTTTGTGAAGACCACCGTGTTCACCACCTTTGTTATGAACAGGAGCTCCTTCTGATTTTAGTGTATATCCTGGTTTGGCAGTTACAATCATCGTTTCACTATGACTTAGAAGCGCTCCGTATAATTGATGAAATACATCAGGGTAATTACCATATTCTAGCTTCATTTCACTTTGATTCAGATGAATGTCCACAATCGATTTATTTCCGTTGATGGTCCACGTTTGTCCATATTGGTCTTGCCAATCACCACCTTCTTTTATACGTAAGACACCCTCCTTACCACTTTGGTAAATGACTAACTCTTCCCCCTCTAACCATGAAAGATGATCAATTCGGTAGTCTTGATGCAATTTGCTAGCTAAATCAAAGTAGCTGATGTTTGATGTAGGATAAAGATAAGCCATTCGATGGTTGTTTGAAATGACTACATCTCCACTGCTTGGCTCATCAAGAAGTGGCGCAACTGTATAGGGATCAAGTAAAGGTTCGAGTTCAATTGCAACCTCTTCCTTTTTGTCTTTCAATTGATCTTGACCATGATCTCCCATAATAATAAAAACATTTTCTTCAAGTGCTTTGTCCCAACTCTCATATGCATTTAAGATATCTTGCAAATACCCATCTGCTCTTGCGAAATGTTCAGGGCTGACAGGTCCATGTTTGTGGGCATCTTTATCGTAATTTGGAAAGAAAATCATAGTTAAATCTGGTTGCTGATTTTCTTTGATTAGCTTAGCGGTAACTTGTGCTGAATAAGAATCATTTAATCCAAATCGCTGGTATAAAGCGTCATCTACCTTTTGATTTTGACTAACCTTTGGCTTGGTTGCTTGTCCAAAGGCTAATAAGTCTGGTCCTTTTGTCTGCAGTTTTTCTGGTAGACGGAAAAGTGTTTTTACGTATGTTGGAACAGTTAGATCATGTGATTTATGCCCACGATAAACAAGGAAATTAATCGATCCAGTTGAATACCCCTTGTCGTGGAGTGCTTCATATACCGTTTCAACATTAGGTGACAAATGATTTGTATTTAAATGTACAAGCGTGTTTACTAGTGTATCATTCACCCCTAATTTCCAATATTTAGAGAGTGTAGAGCCGTAATCCACGATCACATCATCATTTGGATCATACCAAACAAGTCCAGGAACTTTATGTTCTTTAGGTGAAGTCCCAGTTATTAATGTACTTTCAATGGCAACAGACATGGATGGAAAAGGTGCAATTAAATCATGATGAACAAATCCATTTTCGATTAAATATGAGATGGCTGGTAATGAACTTCGTTTAAGCCCATCTTTAATTACTAGCTCTGTCATAGAGTCAATCAATACAACTATTACATCCTTATGGTCACCAACAGCACCAGTTTCAGCTGATTGAGGCAACATAGCTCCTTCGGGTTGATTTTCTTCACATCCAACTAATAGGAAGCAAATTAGCATAAAGAAAAGGTACGTTCTTATCATTTATCATCATCCTATCTAGTACGTGTTCATTATGTGTATACAAGGTTTCATGCTACACGTTTAACCTAAGTAATAGCAGGCAAGTGAGGGCACTTTCTTATACTAACGGATAGAATATTTTTATTACTGTAAGGTAATAAAGAAGGCTTTAATTAACCTTAATACGGTTGAATTTCAAACCCTTCACCTTCTTGCCATTCGGCAAAAAAGACATCCGAAGGACCAGGAATTCCAAGACGAAATAACTCATCAATTAACCATGATTTATCTTTGTTTAATTTGCTTAACCCTTCTTCGATAATTTCACCATCTTGAATGAGCAAAACAGGTAAATAAACAGGCTGTGGGGGTATATGCAAATCACGATTTGTCGGGTAGTCAATCGGTTGCTTACGCATGACATTGACTGCACCGTTTGTTTCAAGAATGCCGTACTCGACTTCGCGAACAGAAAATACTCCTTTATCACGTAAGAGGTGGAGAAGTTGATCTAAGTCAAGTTTATTTTTTTTGAGTTCATCATATTGAATTTGACCTTTTGAAATAATGAGTGATGGAGTGCCTTCTAACCACGGTCTAGATTCGCGTATTTTTTGTGTGATCATTTCTATCGTGTAAATTAACAGTCCCCAAACGACAACAGCATAGAGTACATAGTGAAGTCCAATATCTTTATCGTAAATGGCATTACCGACAAGTTCTCCTAAGACAAGTGCGGAAATAAAGTCAAAGGGTGTAAGTTGGGTAATTTGGTTTTTACCCAAAACTTTTGTCATCACTAGTAAAGCAAAGAAGCCAACAAAGAGTTCTAAAGTTAAGGAAAGAAAATTCGTATTCACACTACTACCCCTTTGTTCGTAATCACATTATTCATTAGTTTGAACGAATAAAGGGGGGTTTATGAGAGGAATTTAATTGTGTGAGCCATTTATCAAATTGTTTTACGTGGAGAATGGAAGAGTGATGGAGTTGGCCGAGTTCCGAATTGAGATTTTTTGGATGACCACGAATGATGGACTTAATTCGCCCTTTTTTATTCAGCCAATGTGACTCAATATATTCTATAGGCTGACCAATACTGTTCGATGATGACAACTTGTTTAGGCGAAAATATTTTTGACAATTCAACTTCTGACAAATGATGCGTATTTTGAGTTTCTTCAATTACTTTTGAATGAATCGCAAATTGTTGCATGGATACAGCTTCCCGGAGTTGAAAAGTCAGAAGGAGTAAATGTGCTTTCTTTTCTTCAAGTAGTTTTGTTTGAATATGTTCATTAAAAGATGTTGATGTTGTGGTTAATTCATTAAGTCCTTCTTTTATAATATGGATCTCTTTTTGAATGAATCGTTGCTTTAATAACAGAGCAGCTAGCAAAAGATTTGTTATAAGCAGTGACGAAATGATAAGTAAATTGACATTCGATACCTCCAATTTTATGCTACAAACAGTGTAGCATAAACAAAGTATTTTATTTACAAAATTTATATCTAATAGTTCTCTTTAAAAAACGCCATCCTATAAACGAAGGGCATTTTACAAAAAGCACTTTATAATACTGAGGGGGACTTAACAATGACAGTAGCAGCAAAATTTAAACAAACATTAGCTGGATTAAAAAGTGCACAAGCGAGTTTAGAGACGTTTGCACTTGAAACTGAAAACCAACAAGCGAAACAGCTTTTCCAACAGATGGCACAACAAACACAAGGGGTTGTTGATGGTTTAGAACCACGTTTACAGCAAATTGAAGAAGAAGAGCCTCAATATAAGCAGTAAACAATACTAGAAAAGGGTGACTCAGAACTAGTCTGACCTAATTTATGGGTCACCCTTTGTACATAAATGACAAAAGGGGAGACTAGGATGAAAGGATTAATAAATGGAATTCTTGTACTTTGCTTCTTAAGCGGATGTCAAATGTTGGGGTCGGAACAAGATATTAGGCCATTGCAACTTTCTCAAAATGCAGTTATTGATCAGGAATATGCTGACGAAGCAAAGGAAATTGTCTTATCAATGGAAGAAGTAGTTGAAATAAAAGGGGTATCAAATAAGGCCGATATTTACTTAGCGCCTAGAGTAAAACACTTTGATCGTTTTAGGCTAAAAGAAATACGAAAGTATGGGTATGATTCAGTCAAAAAACGATATCCAGATGCAACGGTTCACGTTTCGACTGACCAAAAAATATTTATGAAACTTGAGAAGCTAGAACAAGAATTAAAAGATAGAACGATAAGTGAAAAACGTTTGGAAAAAGAATTGAAAAAGCTTGATGAGATGATGAAAGGGTAAAGGGGTGAGGGCTGATGTCATCGAGTAAAAAGAAAAATGTAACTCCTGCGCAAGAAAAGTATCAGAAATTAGCGAGTAAACATGAACAAAAACGTCCGGTCGTAAAAAATTGTATTCGCGCATTTCTAGTTGGTGGATTCGTTTGTCTTTTAGGACAAGGAATTCATGTTTTTTATTATACGTTTTTTGATTTTACACAACGCACGGCAAGTGATCCAACGGTTGCTACATTAATCTTTATATCCGTTCTTTTGACAGGATTTGGAGTATACGATCGCTTTGCGCAATTTGCGGGAGCGGGAACGGCTGTACCTGTAACAGGTTTTGCTAATTCGGTCGCCTCAGCAGCTATCGAACACCGTACAGAAGGATATGTATTAGGTGTTGGAGGGAATATGTTTAAATTGGCCGGGTCTGTTATCGTCTTTGGTACGGTTGCAGCTTTTGTTATTGCGATTATAAAGACGATGCTTATTCAATGGGGAGGGTTGTAAGATGTTACAAGGCCATCAAACATGGAAATTTGAAAATCATCCCGTCATACTTTCAACAGGGACGGTAGGCGGACCATTTGAAGCAAATGGCGAATTAGCTGATGATTTTGATTTGTTGCATGAAGATCTATGGATTGGTCAAGAGTCTTATGAAAAAGCCCAAAAGGTATTATTAGAAGAGTCGATTACACGTGCCATTGAAAAAGCTGAATTACGTAATGAAGATATTCAATTCATGTTTACTGGGGATTTAATCAATCAATTGACACCATCGAGTTTTGCTGGAAGGACATTAGCAATTCCATATTTAGGTTTATTTGGAGCTTGTTCCACATCAATGGAAGGACTGGCACTAGCAGCCTTTATCGTTAATGCAAAAGGTGCCGAACGGATTGTCACAGCAGCGTCAAGTCATAATGCAGCTACTGAAAAACAGTTTCGTTATCCAACGGAATATGGTGGGCAAAAACCACCAACAGCCCAATGGACTGTCACGGCTTCTGGTGCAGCGGTAGTAGCCAATAAAGGTAATGGTCCGGTTGTAACATCTGCAACGATAGGAAAAGTTATTGATATGGGTTTATCGGACCCATTTAACATGGGTGGAGCTATGGCACCAGCGGCTGCAGATACAATTGTGTCTCATTTTAGGGACTTGGATCTTCCTCCAGATTATTATGATTTAGTTGCTAGTGGAGATTTAGGTGAAATCGGGCTACCGATAGCTAAGGAATTACTTGAACAGAAAGGTTTATACTTACCTGAAGGTTCCTTCCAAGACTGTGGATTAATGATTTATCGCGAAGGGCAACCTGTCCTAGCTGGTGCTAGTGGACCTGGTTGTTCAGCTTCTGTTACATATGGTCATTTGCTCAATCGTATGAAACGAGGAGAGCTAAAAAGGATATTGATCGTTGCAACAGGAGCATTATTATCACCTTTATCGTTTCAACAACAAGAGACGATCCCTTGTATTGCTCATGCTGTGTCTATTGAGCTAGGAGGTGGTCTGGCATGATCTTTCTATCGGCATTTGTTGTCGGGGGCTTGATTTGTGTAATTGGACAAATCTTAATGGATGTGTTGAAACTAACGCCAGCTCATACGATGAGTGCACTTGTTGTATCTGGTGCTATTTTAGATGGATTAGGGTTATATGAGCCACTTATAGATTTTGCTGGTGCTGGTGCAACAGTACCGATTACAAGCTTTGGGAATTCACTTGTACATGGGGCAATGGCAGAAGCCGAAGTGAATGGGTTAGTAGGTGTTATTACAGGGATATTTGAGGTGACAAGTGCCGGCATTTCAGCAGCAATTATTTTTGGGTTTATTGCTTCACTTGTATTTAAACCAAAAGGCTAAAGGAGTATGGAATATGACAGTAGGAAGTCAAGTGCAAGGTTTGTTAGTATCGCTTCAATCGATTGAAGCGACATTAACGACACTTGCGTTAAAATCGAATGAGCAAAAAGCAAGAGAAGCGTTTCATCAAGGTGCATTAAAGACACGTACAGTTATACAAGAAATACAAAAACGTAAAGGGCAAATTGAGTCTGAAGAACCACAATATCAACAAACGTAAGGAGGTGTTTACATGCAAGGATGGATTGAGGTTGCGCTTCGGAGTTTCGTCGGGTTTGTTTTGTTATTGCTTATTGCAAGGTTATTAGTTAGGAAACCACTTGGTGAAACCTCACAATTAGAATTTGGACTTATCGCTTCAGTCGCAGTGATTTTAGCAATAGGATCAATCCAATTAACGATCCCAATCACATATTTATTAATTGCCTTACTTATTTGGGCGGGTGGAGCAATTAGCATTGCATTATTGAGTATGAAAAATGCATCGTTTCGTTCCATGATTTACGGAAAAGGAATCCCTATAATGAAAGATGGGAAAATATTAGAAGATAATATGAAAAAACAACACTTAAATTCAGACGAGTTGCTCCGTAAATTAAGAGGAAAACAAGTATTTCAAGTGGCTGATGTTGAATTTGCTGTATTAGAAGGAAACGGAGAATTGAATGTTTTAGTTAAAAAAGAACAACAACCAATTACAGCTAAAATGCTGCATCATCAAGTACCATCAATAAAAGAACCAGAAACAGTCATTATGGACGGGAAAGTGCTTAATGAACCATTAGCTACTCGAGGATTGAACCAAGAATGGCTAAAAACAGAACTTAAGAAAATGGATGCCATAGTGGAAAATGTATTCATGGCGCAAATTGATGAATATGGACAGCTTACGATTGATTTGTTTGATGATATCCTTCAAGTGTCACAACCGACAGAACTTCCTTTACTTGAAGCTAGTATGAAAAAGGTGCAAGCGGATATGGAGTTGTTTGCACTTGATACAGAAGATGTACAGGCTAAACAAACATATAAATGGTGTGCTGAACAAATGAAACTCGTTCATGAGATGGTTTCTCCATTTACGAAATCGTAATACTTTGTAGCATATATCCCTTCGTTTTGAGAATAGGTAAGAAGGGTCTTTGAATTGAGAAATGTTTGAAATTGCTTCCAAACTGACAGCTTTTAATTTTTTACATTCTAAATGGTTATACTTTAAACATGATCATTCCTAGAGCAATCCATTGATGTAAACAAAGGAGGAATAAGTGTTGGAATATGTAATATCGTTTGCCAAAGCACTAGGGATGTTTATCGTAGGGCTTACTGCCTTTAGATTGATGGGGAGTCAAGCTGTTGGCAGGTTGACCGATTTTGATCTAGTTATAGCAATTGCTATTGGTGCGTTAATTGCTAAACCGTTGTCAGACCCTGAATTAAATCCATGGATTTCAGTAGTTGCTATTTTTGCATTGGTAATCGCGCAAATCATCATTAGTTGGCTGTCTCTTAAAAGTATAGCCTTTGAAAGAATTATTGCAGGTAAACCTATAAAGGTAGTTGATAATGGTTCGATCATAATGAGTGGATTACGCAAAGCAAGGCTCAGTAAAAATGAATTGAGTGAGGAATTGCGAGTGAAAGGTTTTCAGTCCCCTTCCGAACTACAGCAGGTAATCTTAGAACCCAGTGGCAAGTTAAGTGTGTTCGAGAAATCAAAACAAGACCGTGCACCTAAAGACAATATATAACAATTTATGTATTATAATCCAACGAAACATGTAACTTATGATGGCTGTTAACTGAATAAATACAATTCAATCGAACTGAGTAAAATCACTTAATACCTATAATTTTTAATTAGGTTAAGTGCTTAGGCTTTATATCGTATATTTGCATTTGAGTGCTTGAAATAAAATAATCAAGGAGCAATCATAATGGTATTAAGTCTCATTAAAAAAGTCCTTCAAAAGTCCATTAGTATATCGCATTGGAAATTAATGATAATGGGCGTTCTTTTTATTATTATAAGCTCATTTATTATTTATTTATTAGAACCCAATGAATATAAAAATCCGCTGAATGGCTTTTGGTTTGTTATGACAACTATTTCACAAGTGGGTTTCGGTGATTATATACCTAAAACAACCATAGGTAGACTTTATACAGTAATATTATATCTTGTAGGTGTCGGTTTTTTTGCCATCATCGTTACAAAATGGGTCGACTTACTAAATAACTATGAAGAATTAAAGGAGGAGGAAATACTGGGATATACAGGGAAAAATCATTTAGTAATGATTAATTGGTCTCAAAAAGCTAAAATTACTATTGAAGAAATTTTAGAGCGCAATGAAAATGTTGATATCGTTTTACTTGATCAATTACATAATCCTCCAATGAAAAATAATCATTTTCATTATGTTCAAGGGAATGCCACAAAGACTGAAGCCCTTAAAAGAGCCAATGTTCTGGATGCCCAATCAATTTGTATTTTTGCTCCTGAATTTACAGTCGATGAGATGGCGGGAGATGGTAAAACCTTATTAATTGCTTCTACGATTAAACAATTGGCGGAGAAAGAGAAGGGTAATATTTATATCATTGTTGAAATATTAGATGAAGATCACATAAAAAATACAAATTTAGATTGTGTGGATGAATACATTTTATCAAATAAACCATTTTCTCATTTAATGGCAAAAACGGCTTTACATACGAACTTTGATTATACCTAGTCTCATAATAATAACACTAGAAAACAGTAGCAATGAAGTTTAGGCTGCTGTTTTCACTATTCAAGTAGCCTTTATGTTGTATTTTTGATATGGCTAAAATACAAAAGAAACGTATACGTAAGAAAAATATATAAATCAATAATATAGAAGATACTCCATAGATAACTAATGATATTGAAAGTCGGATTATTGAAAAAACCTTGGTGTGGATGTTGAAGCCAATCACTTAAAAAAAACAACCTATAATCGGTGAGACTGCCTGATGTGTTAAAATCGAGCGCAAACCAGACGAGATGAATGACAATCAAAGCAATTGTATGTAAAAAAAATAGCTGCTGTCGATATTTCGCATAGGAAAAAATGTCATCATTATGCAAGGGTGCGTCTTTGAGCTGTCGATATTTTTTCGTTTTTTGTTGTATATATGAATCCAAACGTTTAAAATCTGAACTTCCTAAAGTGGCAGCATAAATTATAAAAAGAATAATCACGACTTGAAAAACGGATACTCTGCCAGTGAAGTAATAGTTTATCCCGGCTAATAAAGCCTGGAAAATAGTGCATAAGATAATGACTAGTAAACACCATTGACTAAGATGATCTAACCTAAATCGGTAACGGCTAATTAAAAACAACAGTCCAAATAGCCAAGTTAATCCTTCTGAAAGAATAAATAAAACCCACCCATTCTCATATAAGAAAGACAATTTTTTCCTCCCCTGTTAAATTTAAGACCTGTCCTAATTTACTTACCTATATGATTAGAACTTTAATAATATGCTTATTTTCCAATCGTATACGCAAAAATAAGGTGCGCATAGGAGGAGAAAAGGGTAAATTCTATGATAAATAAAAATAACCAGCGGGGAAAAAATAGGAGTAATACTTGTCAAAGGAGGCGCAAAAAGTGACGGTTGGAACTCAAGTTAGGCAAGCTTTAGCAAATGCAAAAAGTGTACAAGCAAATTTTGAAACGTTTGCACTTCAAACTCAAGATGAGGTAGCTAAAGCAAAATATGACAAAGCGGTGGCACAGATTCAAGATGTAATTGAAGGTTTAGAACTGCGGATGGAACAAATCGAGCAGGAAGAACCAAGTTTCAAAATGGATTGCGATGTTTAAAACCTTCTGAACATGGGCTTTCTCAGACTTTTGAGTTAGTCCTTTTTGTTTTTACATATTATAGATGCTAGTCAGTCTATAATGGATTTGTCTTAACCTTAACAGGCATTCTACCTTATCCTCATCTTTCATGTTTTCTTTAAGCAATTCAACCTCTAATTCAATGTCTTTATAATCACTTAGTGCTGCTAATAGTTGTAACTTCCACTTTCTTTTCGCATATTCCTTTTCAAATACAGTGATGTTTGAGACTGCAACGTCCCATTCTTCTTGTTCTATCTGATGGTGCAGGTGCGAAATTGAATTTAATAATAATTCATCTTTTTCAGTTTTTACGATATTTCCGACATTACAGCCTGAAATCAAAATGATAATCATTAACAAACCCAAATTAATAGTTATTTTTCTGTCCACAGTAACACTCCCTAAATATCTTTTCATAGTATGCTTAGTTTTACTTTGCCCAATAATAAACAAGATAGTACGTTAATATATAGAGGTGGGATTCGATGACTGAATTAGGAACAGTTATGATTAGAGGTGTGGTTGGAATTCTTTTCATGCTCCTGTTAGCCCGTCTTATGGGCAAGAAACATATACAAAATATGACATTTTATGAATATATTGTAGGGATCTCAATCGGAAGTATATCGGCGGAATTAACATTCGGTACGGAGGTGAGAATGTCTAATTTTCTTCTTGGTATGCTTATTTGGGCTATCATACCGGTAATCATTTCAAAGATTGAATTAAAATCATTTCGCTTTCGCGTACTAACGGAAGGACATCCTACCATTTTAATCAAGAACGGAAAAATCCTTGAAAAAAATTTAAAAAAAGAAAATTTAACTGTAGATGAACTTATGATAAATCTAAGGCAAAAAGATGTCTTTAAACTTTCTGATGTTGAAACAGCCATTATGGAAAAGAGTGGACAAGTAAGTGTAATGAAAAAAAGTGAATTGCAGCCGTTAACTCCAAAAGACATAGGCGAAGTAGTTGAACAAGAACGCGAACCACGTTTAGTGATTATTGATGGCAATATCATGGAAAGAAGTTTGCATGAATATGGTTATACGAAAGAATGGTTGTTGGGTGAAATAACGAAGCAGGGAGCAAAGAATTTTTCTGATGTATTTGCTGCACAAATTGATTCGATGGGGAACGTTTATGTTGACTTATACAATGACACATTGAAAATGCCACAAATTAAGCAAAAGCTATTAGTAGCTGCTAATATTAAACAACTTCAAGCAAATTTAGTGAATTTCTCTTTGCAAACTGAAAATAAAAATGCAAAAGAAATGTACAATGGCTATGCCAAACAAATGGATAAATTGTTAGATGATATGAGCGGTTATTTAAAAGAGTAGTATACATAGATCTCGTAGATAAAAAAGCCCTAACAGATTGTAATTAGGGCTTTTTTATAGGTAAGTAGTGAAAAACTTTTTACAAAGTATAATTTTAATGTTGGATTCGTTGATATGTTTCATCTTTACGTGTATAAGCTAAATGAAGTTTACCTTCGTCGTTCATTGTACAAAGAAAAATACTGTCTAACCGAACGATCCCTTCGTTTTGCAACCTTGTGCGAAGGGTTTCTTTTGTAACATTAAGTTCTTTTAAGATTTCAGCTTGCATAACTCCTTCGATGATCACTGGGTAGGACATGCCACTACTTTTCTTTGTAATCCCCAAATCTTCAATACTAGGAGCTGAGTTAGCAGGTTTCTTTTGAATACTAAGGTCCCCATTTGCTTCAATTACTCCAATCTGTACTTCATTTATATCGAAGACATCTTTCTGACGAAGTAACTGAAATATATTATCAATTGTATACTGGATTGTTCCTAAATTATCAATTAATAATTGCCCATCTTTTATGACAACCGTTGGCTCAAACGTAATATACTTTCCAAATTTTCGTTTTTTCATTGCGATCTTTGCAACAGCTTTTTGAAAGAAACCAATTGCCACAATTGCGTAGGCTGTATGAATATGGCTAACAGAAGGATCGGCTAAATCAGCACCAGTAACACTAGCAAGAGTGACGAAGATCAAGAAATCAAAAATAGGAACTTGTCCAATCGATCTTTTTCCCATAAATAAAGTCATGGCAAGTAATAGGGGAAATATTGTTATAATGCGACCTGAAATATTAGCAAGTTCTAACAACAATGACATAGAAACCTTCCTCTCTGTGTACTTATCTGTTTCATTATTTCCTATTTAATCAAAGATAAACGAATATTATTGAATTGGCTTGTAGGTTGGAGTCATATCATTGGTTGTCCTGCATAGATTGCTAGTAAGAGAAAAAAGACAGGCACATAGTTGCTGTCATAGACAGGACGGGGATCTAAAATGGGAAAAAAAATAGCACTTATTATTATAGTTACTTTATTAATTAGTCCACTGCTACCGATGCAAGCTAATGCAGAGCAACGAAATTTCTCCGTTTCTGCTCAAGCGGCAGTATTAATCGAGCAGGAATCAGGGAGAGTGTTGTATGGGAAAAATGAAAACACTCCCCTTCGAATTGCAAGCATTACGAAAATCATGACCGCAATTCTAGCCATTGAATCTGGAAAGATGGATGAAAAGGTTCAAGTTTCTACAAAAGCTGAAGGGACAGAAGGGTCCTCTATTTATTTGCGAGCTGGTGAAAAAATCAAACTAGAAGATCTTGTTTATGGGTTGATGTTACGAAGCGGTAATGACTCAGCTGTAGCGATAGCTGAGCATGTTGGTGGGAGTCTAGAAGGCTTTGTTTACATGATGAACGAAAAAGCTGAGCAGCTAGGAATGGTCAATTCTCTGTTTCAAAATCCCCACGGATTAGATGATCATGAAGATCATTACTCAAGTGCTTACGACATGGCATTACTAGCACAATATGCAATGGGTAACGAGGTGTATCGTGAAATTTCTTCTGCGAAGAATTATCGTGCAGAAGGAGAGCAAGTACGAGTATGGCGTAATAAAAATCGTTTATTAACAGAACTTTACCAATATTCAACAGGTGGAAAAACCGGTTATACAAAACGTGCGAAACGGACCTTAGTTTCAACAGCCTCAAAAGATGATGAAAATTTAATTGCTGTTACATTAAACGCACCAAGTGATTGGCATGATCATATGAACCTTTTCAACTGGGCATTTGATACGTATTCAACAGAGGTTCTAGTTGAAGAAGGCACCATTCAAGAAATTGAAGATGAGTTTTATAAAGGTCGAGTATATGCTCCTTATTCATTTGAGTATCCATTGTCTGAATTAGAACAAGAAGCACTTCAAAAAGAAATTACTCTATACCGGCCTCCTACTGATGAAAGAAAGGAAAGCTATAACCCACCACAGCCTGTTGGCAAGGTAGAGTTGACAGTTGATAAGAAAATGATAGGGCAAGTGCCACTGCTATATGATCCCCCGGAAATAGAGGAGAAACAAGGTTTTTGGTCTCGTTTTCTGGACATTTTCTCTTTTACCATTGGGGTGAGAAGTATTGATTAATAAAATTTGGGTAGCGATGCTCGTAATCGGGATTGGATTTGGTGCTGTTAATGGTCGAATGGAAGAAGTAAATGAAGCGATTTTTGCAGGTGCCAAGGATGCTGTAACCATCTGTATAGGGTTAATTAGTATTCTTGTTTTCTGGTTAGGGTTAATGAGAATTGCGCAAGAAGGTGGACTATTAAATACACTTGCAAAGCTGATGCGACCAATTGCAACGAGGATTTTTCCAGAAGTTCCTGCTAATCATCCGGCAATGGGTTATATCTTATCGAATATGACGGCTAATCTATTTGGTTTAGGCAATGCAGCTACACCAATGGGAATTAAGGCGATGCAACAATTAAAAGATTTAAACGGTGGGGCAGATTCAGCAAGTCGTTCGATGATCACTTTGCTTGCAATCAATACAGCAAGTATTACGCTCATCCCAACGACAGTAATTTCGATTCGAATGAGCTATGGGTCTGTTTCACCTACGGAAATTGTGGGAACAACGCTTGTGGCAACAACCTGTTCAACAATTGGAGCGTTGTTAATTGATCGTTATTTTTATTATAGACGTGTGAGGAAGGGGAGAGCATAGATGGGCTGGATTACAGTTATTTCTATTTGGTTCATTCCAGTCTTGATCGCGTTTGTCCTCATGTATGGAACATACAAACAAGTACCAACGTATGAAACTTTTGTTGAAGGGGCTAAAGAAGGCTTTGGGATGGCTATATCAATTATTCCATATCTCGTCGGGATGCTTGTTGCAATCTCAGTTTTTCGTGCTTCTGGAGCGATGGATTTTATTATTGAGTTTATGAAACCTGTATTGCAAGCATTGGGAGTCCCTTCAGAAATTGTTCCGCTCGCGATGATTCGCCCGATCTCTGGAACAGGAGCTCTTGGAATGACATCAGATTTAATTGCTACCTATGGACCGGACTCATTTATCGGTAGATTGGCTTCCACGATGCAAGGGAGCACAGATACAACGTTTTATGTTTTAACTGTTTACTTTGGAGCAGTCGGTATCAAGAAAATGGGCGATGCTCTTAAGGTCGGTTTGCTTGCTGATGTTGTAGGGATTATCGCTTCCATTGTGATTGTAACTTATGTATTTGGTATGTAAGAATAAGAATTCAATAGATTTGAATTTTGAAAAGAAGCCTCAAAGATCTAGAGGTTTCTCTTTTTAATTGGTTGTACATGAAGTTTAAAATTGTTTGCTAAAGGTTATCAGTGAGTAGTAGGAACAGGATTCTTGCTTTCCCTATTAATCTATGGTAAAAAACTCTATAAGAGCGCATACAAAAGAATAGAAGACGAGTAATTAGAAATAAAAAGGAGGAGAAAGTGATGCAAAAAAGCGATCTTTTCATTGGTGGAGAGTGGGTAACGTTAAGTGAGCAACTTGAAGTTACGAATCCGTCTACAGGTGAGGTAATTGGACAAGTTACAAATGGAGGAGAAAACGAGGCGAGACTTGCTGTAGATGCAGCTTATCATGCATATCCAGAGTGGGCAAGTAAAACGGCCAATGAACGCAGTGAGCTCTTAATAAAATGGCATCAGTTAATAAAAGAAGAAGCAGAAGAGATCGCTAAAATTATGACTCTTGAACAAGGAAAACCATTTAAAGAAGCAATAGGTGAAGTGGGCTATGCGAATAGTTTTATTTCTTGGTATGCAGAAGAAGGAAAGCGAATTTACGGGGAAACAATTCCCGCGTCTTTTCCTAACAAGCGAATTCTTGTCCAAAAGCAGCCTGTAGGAGTCATCGCTGCCATTACACCGTGGAATTTTCCAGCAGCGATGATTACGAGAAAAATTGCACCTGCCCTAGCGGCTGGTTGTACAGCAGTTATCAAACCTGCTGAACAAACACCTCTTACTGCAATTTATTTAGCAAGACTGGCCGAGAAAGCAGGTATTCCAGCGGGCGTTATAAATGTTATTACTGGCGATGCTAATGCAATAGGAAAGACGTGGATGGGTGATGATCGTGTACGGAAAGTTACGTTTACCGGTTCAACAGAAGTGGGAAAATTGCTGATGAGACAAGCTGCTGACACAGTAAAAAAACTTTCGTTGGAATTAGGAGGACATGCACCATTTATTGTTATGGATGATGCTGATATTGAGCTTGCTGCAGAGGGAGCAATTGCTTCAAAATTCCGAAACGCAGGTCAAACATGTGTCTGTGCCAATCGAATTTATGTCCATGAAAACGTCATCGATTCTTTTTTAGTGAAATTTATTGAAAAAGTAAGGGACTTAACTGTAGGCGATGGCTTTAAAGAGGGCAATGATATTGGGCCCTTGATTGATGAGGATGCTGTAGCAAAGGTAAAAGCGCAAATTCATGACGCAAAAGAGAAAGGTGCATCAATTTTAACAGGAGGAGATTTGGTTTCTGGATTATTTTTTCAACCTACAGTGGTAGCAGGCGCTACAGATGAAATGGTATGTATGACAGAAGAAACATTTGGTCCTGTTGCACCTATATCTACATTTCAATCAGTGGATGAAGTCATTAAACGCGCAAATAATTCACGGTTTGGCTTAGCTGCTTATGTTTACACAGAAAAGCTATCAAATGCGATTCGGATGAGTGAAGCTCTTGAATATGGAATTGTTGGAGTAAACGACGCCCTTCCAGCAGTTGCTCAAGCGCCGTTTGGCGGCTTTAAAGAAAGCGGGTTAGGGCGAGAAGGCGGCCATCACGGAATAGAAGAATTCCTCGAAACAAAATATATCTCCATGGGAATCTAGAATTAAAGTAAAAGCAGATGGCCATAGGTCATTTGCTTTTTTTGGTGTGCTATTAATAGGGCTTGTATCTATTTACTTGAGAATTCATTATTGGAAGAGTATGATGGTACATGAGGTGAACGAGATGGAACGGTTACAGAAAGTAATTGCCCAAGCTGGAATAACATCACGGCGTAAGGCAGAACAACTCATAGTTGATGGAAAAGTAAAAGTAAATGGAAAAGTAGTACGTAAGCTTGGGGTGAAAGTAACACCGAATAAAGATGCGATTGAGGTTGAAGGCGTGCCGATCGACAAAGAGGAACCGGTATACTTTCTCTTGTATAAACCAAGTGGCGTCATTTCAAGTGTAAAAGATGAAAAAGGTCGTAAAGTTGTTACTGATTTTCTTGAGATCCAACAACGTGTATTCCCAGTAGGAAGGCTTGATTACGATACATCTGGTTTGTTGTTATTAACCAATGATGGTGAATTTGCCAATACACTCATGCATCCTAAATTTAAAATTGAAAAAGTGTATGTAGCAAAAGTAAAAGGAATTCCTTCAAGAGAAAAATTGAAAGAGCTTCAGAATGGGGTAAAGCTTGAAGATGGGAAGACAGCGCCGGCGAAAGTGAAAATGATGTCAATGGATAAGAAAAAGCAAACGTCGATTATTCGTTTAACCATACATGAAGGGCGAAATCGACAAGTACGTCGAATGTTTGATGCAATTGACCATCCTGTGATGAAATTAAAACGTGAAGAGTATAGCTTCCTTACCTTGCATGGAATGAACCCTGGTGAGGTGCGTCCACTTAAACCGATCGAAGTAAAACATTTACGTGAATTAGCTGTCACGAAACCGTCATAAACCCTTTCTAACTACACTCATTTCTAACGTTATAATAGAGGAAATTAGGTGAATGATTTCGCGGGGAAAAGGAGGGGAGTCTGTTGAAGCAAAAACGTCTAATCATGCGTTCAAGCATATTAGCTGTGATTGGAATTGCCCTTGCCTATACGTTCTATGCAAACTTTATTGCAGATCGTAGTGTGGCAAAAGCAGGCGACTATTCGATAAATTTTGTCTTACATGATTTAGAAGGAGAACGGATAGAGCTTGAAGGAATGAAAGGAAAAGGCGTTTTCTTGAATTTTTGGGGAACTTATTGTCCTCCGTGTGTCAAAGAGATGCCAATAATGGAAGAATTATATGCTGAATACAAAGATCAAGGTGTAGAAATTGTCGCGGTTAATGCAAATGAAACAGAACTTCAAGTCGAGAATTTTGCCAATCGTTTAGGGTTAACTTTTCCAATCGCTATTGATAAGGGACGAAATGTGATTGATGCATATGGAATTAAACCATTGCCGACAACGATCTTGATTGATGAGCATGGAGTGATTGTTCGAGTGTTTTCGGGTGGCATGACGGAGCAAATGGTACGTGATTTCATGGAAGAGATAAAACCCGGAACGTAATTGAGGTGTGGGGAAATGAGTAAATTTACATGTGAGTGTGGGTATGAAAATCCACGAGGAACATTCGTTTGTGAATCGTGTGGTAAGCCAGTAGAAGAAAATGAACAAAAAGAGAAACTCCTAGATATGAAATACGAAGGGGTTGCCCGTCGGTCACAAACGTACACAACAACGTTTATTGATAAAGTATGGATGTCCTTTTCGTCTGTAAAAGTGGGAATATGGATTATTGTAGTAACACTTTTAGCTTCAGCAATTGGGACGATTTATCCACAAGAAATGTACATACCACCGACGGTTAACCCCGCTAATCATTACGCAGATGAGTACGGGGTTATGGGTCAGATGTATTACCAGCTAGGTTTTCATAACCTGTATAGTTCTTGGTGGTATATGCTTCTAATTGCTGCTTTAGGAATATCAATATTTATTGCGAGTGTTGACCGTTTTTTTCCATTGTATAGAGCATTAAAAACACAAAGGGTATCGAGGCATGCAAATTTTTTGAAAAGACAACGTGTGTATGGAACATCTGAAGTTGACGATATTGATCGGTCGTTTGATCTTGCTATAGAGAAATTAAAAGAGAAAAATTATAATATCTCAAAAGAAAACGGTAATATTGTTGCTGAAAAAGGGCGGTTTGCACGTTGGGGGCCCTATATTAATCACATAGGACTTATCATTTTTTTGATTGGCTGTATGTTACGGTATTTTCCTGGAATGTATGTGGACGAGCATATGTGGATCCGCGAAGGTGAAACGACTGTCGTTCCGAGTACAGGTGGAAAATATCATGTCGGTAATGAAGAATTTCTTATCGAGCTTTACGATGAGGATGATGAAGTCTTTAAAGAAGCAATGCAACGTGCAGGTGGACCAGTTGTCAAAACATATCAAACAGATGCTGTATTGTATGAGCGTGAGGATACTGGAGCAGTAGGATCCGAAGGAGAATTAATTGAAGTTGACCGAAAGAAAATTCGTGTCAATGATCCGATGAAGTTTGATAGTTTTGCACTTTATCAAGTTGATTATAAGCTTCATGAATTAAATACGATGAGTTTCACACTTGAAAACAAAGAGACAAGTGAAACATTTGGTAGAGTCGATATTGATTTATTTAACCCTCAGTCGGTTTATGATTTAGGAAATGGATACAGAATTGAAATTAGGGAGTACTTTCCAGACTATTTCATGAACAGCTCTAACATACCAACGACTCGTTCGCAAATTCCAGATAATCCAGTATTTATTTTTGAGATGTATACACCTGAAACACCAGAAGGAGAAGTGAGCTTTGTCGGAATTCGGACAAACCTCGAACCGGTGGGGGAAAACAATTACAAAATGACGTTCGTTGATGTTGAAACGAAGCACGTTTCAGCACTGATAGTAAGAAAGGATCATACACTGCCTTTCCTGATTATAGGAGGGATTATCTTTATGATTGGTCTTGTTCAAAGTTCGTACTGGGCTCACCGTCGTATTTGGTTACAGCGAATTGATGGGAAGGTATGGGTTGCAGGGCATACAAATAAAAATTATTTAGCATTAAGAAAAGATATTGAATTTGCAATTGCTGATACAGGAATTTCGACGCCCATTGATCAAGTAGAAGAAGAAGAAAAAGAAATAACTAAAGACAAAAATAATTAGTTCAAAGGAAGAAAGGATTAGGGAGTTGGTAAAATTCCCCGTCCTTTTTGTGAGGAGGGTTCACCATGGCAACGATTAGTGGGAATTTACTATATATTGCCTTTTTCCTCTATCTTGGTGCAACAATTGCTTTTACTGTATCGATAACAGGAAAGAAATGGCGCAACAAACAAGGGGAAGTAAGTGGAAATAGATGGGGCACTTTTGGTTTCCTTTTGTCTATTCTCGGTTCTTTATTTTCGATTGGTTACTTTGTAACACGTTGGATGCACTCAGGTCATGCTCCCGTTAGTAATATGTTTGAATATATGACTTTTCTCGGAATAGCAATTGGTTTTGCTTTTGTCATTATCTATGCTATTTATCGTTTAGATTATCTTGGTTTATTTACAATGCCAATTGTTATGTTAGTTATTGCGTATGCTTCGATGTTTCCAGGAGAGGTAGCACCATTAATACCAGCACTTCAAAGTCACTGGTTAACGATTCACGTTATTACAGTAGCATTAGGACAAGGAATCTTATCTATTGGTATGGCTGCTGGATTAATCTATTTAATTCGTACATTAGATTTTACGAAAGCAAATAAGCAAACGCGTGCGCTTGAATTTGTAATGTATTGTCTTTTATCGTTAGTCGGATTTATTGTTATCGGCTCAGCTTTTGGTGCTATGGACTATGAGGCGAAATTTACATTTATCAATGAAAATGGATTAGAAGCTGAGATGAATTACACACTTCCCCCACTTGTTGGACCAAATGAAGGACAGTTATTAACTGAGGGAGTCATAGCACCATTTTTTGATGCCCCAGCACTCATTGTTGCTAATGATTTAAATACTGTTATTTGGTCAATGTTTACTGGCCTCGCTTTATATTGGGGATTACGTCTTATCTTACGGAAACGAATTGGAGGAGCCGTTCAACCAATTTTAAAAGGAGTAAGTCCTCAAGCAGTTGATGAAGTGAGCTACCGTGCAATTGCTATCGGGTTTCCTGTCTTTGCTCTTGGTGGATTAGTCTTTGCAATGATCTGGGCACAAATTGCCTGGACTCGATTCTGGGGCTGGGATCCAAAAGAAGTATGGGCTCTGATTACGTTTCTTTTCTATGCTGCTTACTTGCATTTGCGTTTATCAAAGGGGTGGCAAGGAGAGAAATCAGCTTGGCTTTGTGTAATAGGTTTTGGAATCATTATGTTTAACTTAGTGTTTGTTAACCTTGTAATCGCAGGTTTACACTCATATGCATTATGAGATAAACCCTCGCATGTTGCGAGGGTTTTCTTTCATTTTAGTATTCATGTTACACTACATATAATAGGTTAATCAAAGGAGGAATTATGATGGAAAAGGAAGCTCGTGTGTTAGTTGTTGATGACGAAGATCGAATTCGTAGATTGTTAAAAATGTATTTAGAACGTGAAGGTTATGAAGTTGAGGAAGCAGAAAATGGTGAACAAGCATTAGAGATGGGGCTTGCAGAAGAGTATGACCTTATTTTACTTGATATTATGATGCCTGGAATGGATGGAATTGAAGTTTGTCAGGAGCTTAGAAAAACGAAAGCCACTCCTATTATGATGCTAACGGCAAAAGGGGAAGAGGCAAACCGTGTCCAAGGATTTGAAGTTGGGACTGATGATTATATTGTGAAGCCATTTAGTCCACGTGAAGTCGTTTTGCGAGTAAAGGCATTGCTGCGACGTTCATCATCTACAAAGTTTTTGCAAACCGATACACAGGCTAAAGATGTTTTGGTGTTTCAACATCTAATGATTGATAATGATGCTCATAGAGTGACTGTATCAGATCAAGAAATTAGCTTAACGCCTAAAGAATATGAATTGTTACACTACCTTGCGCAATCTCCAGATAAAGTTTTTTCAAGAGAACAGTTATTAAAAGATGTGTGGAACTATGATTTCTTCGGTGACTTGCGGACAGTTGATACACATATTAAGCGTTTACGTGAAAAGTTAAATAAAATCTCACCCGAAGCAGCAGCAATGATTTCCACTGTATGGGGGATTGGTTATAAATTTGAGGCTGTGAAGTAGAAATGCTGTGGCGAAGTGTCGTAGGAAAACTTTGGTTTACCATTTTACTTCTTGTCTCTGTTGTTCTAACGTTTTTAATGGTTCTGTTGCTTCAATCTTTTGAACGCTTTCATGTTAATGAAGCTGAGTCACAGCTTGTTAATCATGCGCATATGATTGCTTCAATTTATGAAGGATATGAAGTCGAAAGTGACGCTTTACAGACAATCACACAATATGGAAATGCTTTTGACATGCATGTGATATTTCTTGTTGATGGAGAAAAAGTATGGAGTACAGATGAAGAGGAAGCGCATCAAGTAGCACTTGATACTTTTTTTACGGATGAAACGTTATCAGAAGTGTTTTCGGGAGAGCAGGTTGTCATGACTGAGGGAGACTTCCCATTTGTTGGAAATGGTGAAGAGTTTCATTCAGAAATTATGATTGTAGGCGTACCTCTTCAACCAAATGAGTTAAATGATAATGCTATTTTTATATATCAATCTCTTTCTGCAATTGAAGATGCATCAAATGAAACAAAACAAATTATTTATTTCTCTGCGGGGATTGCGATCATTTTAACAACGATCTTTGCTTTTTTCCTTTCTACAAGAATCACAGCACCCTTGCGTAAAATGCGTCAAGTTGCATTAGAGGTTGCAGAAGGTAATTTTAAGTCTAAAGTTCCCATTTTAACCCATGATGAAATTGGTCAATTAGCGATCGCCTTTAATCGAATGGGACGAGAGTTAACTAATAATATACACGCCTTAAACCAAGAGAAGGAACAGCTTTCTCGAATTCTTGTAAGTATGGCAGATGGTGTGATTACATTAAATAAAAAGGGACGAGTTGTGTTAACAAACCCTCCTGCAGAACGGTTTATTCAATCTTGGTATTATGAACAAGGTATGAATCAGGATATTGAGCGGGATTTGCCTGTTGCGTTGCAAACATTGTTTGAAAAGGTTGTTCTGTTAGAAAAAGAACAAGTGACAGAGGTAGAAATGCAAGGAAGAAGTTGGACGATCCTTATGACACCATTATACGATCGTCATGAGATACGAGGTGCTGTAGCGGTTTTTCGTGATATGACAGAAGAGCGCCGGCATGACAAACTTAGAAAAGATTTTATTGCTAATGTGTCACATGAACTTAGAACACCAATATCGATGCTTCAAGGATATAGTGAAGCAATTATTGATGATATAGCTGGATCTGATGAAGATAAAAAGGAAATTGCAAAAATTATCTATGATGAATCATTACGAATGGGAAGGCTAGTAAACGAATTATTGGATCTTGCACGGATGGAGGCAGGGCATGTTGAGTTGAACGTAGAAGAGCTCGAGGTGCAACCATTCGCTGAACGCATTGTCCGCAAATTCCAAGGTTTAGCTCGTGAGCAAGTAATCCAACTATCCCTTGATATAGATCATTCAGGTACGATCGAATGCGACCCTGATCGAATTGAACAAGTACTTACCAACTTATTACATAATGCAATCCGCCACACGAAAGAAAATGGAAAGGTAGTATTGTCAGTCAGGCAGTATGACGAAGGATATAAATTTGACGTTATTGATACGGGGTCAGGCATACCTGAAGGTGATCTGCCATATGTATTTGAACGATTTTATAAAGCTGATAAAGCACGTACTAGGGGACGTGGGGGCACAGGTTTAGGTCTAGCAATTGCGAAAAATATTATCGATGCGCATCATGGTCAAATTTCCGTGCACAGTAAAATGAACGAGGGAACTACTTTTTCCTTTTTTATCCCTATTATATTCAATAGTTGAAAAAAGAAACTAAAAAACAAATGGTCTTCCTAATAATGCCATATAAATCTTGATGTTATAAGAAAATGAACATCTTGTAGATTGCTGTGGCTAGGGTAGACCTTCGTTTATTTATTGTCGATTACGATTATCCACTAGTAATTGTGTAATGATAGATCTGGATCCAGCGCTCTTTCGTTTTGAAGTCTGTTAAGGATAAATAACGAAACAATGTCTCTAAACTTTTTGCATCCATATTCTTGATAAAAGTAATTATTACTTTTTCATCATACGTATTTTGCAGGAAGCAGACAAGTTCATACCTCAATTTTAAACTAGCTCCCTTTTTAGTTACTGAGTTGTTTTTTCGACCACTTGTGTTCGAGCAACCTTTGCAGATGTGAACATTTTCTTTAAGACAGCGATGGTTTCTTATTCACCGCGCGTTTTTAGTCCGCAATCTGGGTTAAACCCAGAAAAGGTTAGCTGGTAAGACAGAGAGTGCGCGTTTGAAACAACCGTCTATGACATACATAGTCCACGCGTTCCAAGTAATGAAGAGGTGCTCTCTATTATCATTGAACATTTCTTTTTTGAGATGCTCTTAAAAAAATACTGTCACTTCTTTGTTTTTGATGTATACTGAAAAATACAAAAAATGAAATTCAGACGATTAAAGAAATTCAAGGAATGGATTACATAAACGTAGAAGTTGTATAATACATAATAAGAAGAATGAAATATATGGTATGATTGTTCTTATTTTTGATAGGGAAATGAAATAAATTCAGAGATTACTAGGGGGAGTGTCATGAAGTTATATACACGTACAGGAGATGAAGGGAAAACAAGTGTAATAGGAGGGAGGCTGGATAAAGATCATACAAGAGTGATTGCTTATGGAACAACTGATGAACTTAATTCCTTTGTAGGACAAGCGGTAGCTCAATTAGATAATGAAATTTTTCCTGATATTAAGGGAGAACTTGTGAAGATACAACATGAATTGTTCGATTGTGGTGGAGATTTAGCGATGATGAAGGCATCAGAAAAACATCCATATAAGACAAAACAAGATATGATAGATTTTTTAGAAGAGCGAATTGATGCTTACATTCAAGAAGCACCAAAATTAGAGCGCTTCATCTTACCAGGAGGGTCCTTAGTAGCGTCAACTTTACATGTGTGTCGAACAATTACAAGACGAGCGGAACGTTATGTGACTAGGCTGCAGCGTGAAGTTGATGAGGTAAACCCAGTTGTATTAAAGTATCTTAATCGTTTATCTGACTATTTCTTTGCTATTGCAAGAGTTGTTAACTATCGACTTAACGTAAAAGATGTGGAATATGAAAGAAGTGCAATCGTATTTAGAGAGAGTAAAGAACGAAATAAGGGTGATCAAGAATCCACACACAAATAAGTTGTGTGGTTTTTTGAATTCAAAATAATTCACCAAGCAAATTATGCCGATTTTGGGTTTGAATTAATAAAATCCATGGAATGATTCAAATGCCTTTTCATATATTGATAAATGTGTGCAATGTTAAGAGGGGGAAACAATATATGAAAAAAGCTTTGTTATTTTGTATTCTTTTTTTATTAGCTGCATGTAGTTTAGATGCATCTGTAGAGGAGAAGAAACCAGTTGCAATTCATTCTTCTTATTTTCAATCGGAGATGGTTGAGAAAACACCTGTTTATTGGAAGGTTGATTTGAAAGATGAATATAATGGTATAGTTCACGACATTCTGCTAAATGATTATGGATATTTGTTAGATTCATCTCTAGATGAAGAAAAACTGAAGCAGCTGGCGCATGATTTAGCAAGTCAAATAGATACTCCGATGAAAAATCCACGGATTACTTCGGAAGGGGACGTGATTCCTGGAAGAGCACGAGTGATATTATCTGAAACTGAGCTTGTTGAAGAATTGCTAGCTCTAGAAGCGGGTACGAAGGAATTTGTTCTTCCAGTCTATGTTACCAAACCATCAGTAGCAGAAGAAGATCTAGTCGGAATTGAAAAGAAGATAATAGGAGAATATAAAACGTATTTTAATCCTGCAGTTATGGGGAGAGCAGAAAATGTGAAATTGTCAGCTCAGGAAATATCGGGAATTGTTCTAGGTCCTGGAGATTCATTTTCCTTTAATCAAACAGTAGGAGAACGGACAGTAGAACGTGGTTATCAAGAAGCGAAGGAAATTATAAATAAAGAATTTGTAATGGGCATCGGCGGGGGGATATGTCAAACATCTTCAACCCTCTTTAATGCAGTCGATCAAGCGGGATTAGAGATGATTGAACGCTACACACATTCTAGAGAGATTGGATATGTTCCCGCAGGAAGAGATGCAACCGTGTCGTGGGGAGGTCCTGACTTTCGCTTTAGTAACCCTCACCCGTATCCTGTCTTACTTCAATCACAAGTAGACGTGCAACGTGGTGAGATCATTGTATCAGTTCATACACACCAATAACAAAGAACAAGAATGTAGGGAGATCCTTACATTCTTTTTTTATTAGAAATTAAAATGATCATTTTCGTAGCCTTCCCACCAACCTTTGTTAAATATCTTTCGCATAATTACATAGAAACCATTTCATACTAAAAAAAGACAAAGATTGGATTGGAGGTGATCGTATTGATTGGTAGATGGTTAATGAAAAAAATGATTGATAATCGAAAAGAAACAATAAGAGACGTTTTCCAACAGTTTCAACAATCCACTGATTTCGTTATCTATAACTTTAAAACAGAAGGACGAATGTATAAGATCGCTTATTTCCAAACACTTATCGATAGTGATCGCCTAAATCGTGACATCCTTCCATTCTTAACAAAGTCTGATTGTAAAACCTTGGAATCAATACTTACTGAAGTTCCAATTCAAGATAAGGAGATCATTAAATCTCCGAAAGATTTACGTGAAAAAGTATTGCAAGGATTTGTAGCTGTTTACGAAGGAAATGACCCAGCAAAATGTGCAGTTATAGAATCAAGTATGGATTCTGGTAGGGACGTATCTCCACCAGAAAATGAATTTAGTGTGGCAGGACCTCAAGAAGCATTTATTGAGTCAATTGATACAAACATCAATCTTATTCGAAAACGGTTACCATTAGCTCAATTGCAAATTAAAGAAATAAAAATAGGTAAAATTACTCAGACGCGTGTAGCGATATTATACATAGAGGGCCTCGTAGATAAAGACAATTTACATACATTGGAGCAGAGGTTAGATGATATTGAATTTGACCAAGTAATTGATTCAAGTAGTCTAGCTCAAATGGTTACCGATAATACATTATCCATTTTTCCGCAACTTGTGAATACAGAAAGACCGGAACGTGTATCAGCTGTTTTAGCAGAAGGAAAGGTAGCTTTTTTAGCAGATGGCTCTCCGGAAGCGGTCTTTGGACCTACAACTTTAGTCGAGTTCTTTTCATCGTTAGAAGATTATTACCTTCCATGGCAAATTGCTACATCGGTCCGAATGCTTCGTTTTTTTGCGGTAGCATTCTCTGTTTTATCAACTCCGTTGTATGTGGCGGTATTGACGTTTCATTACGAACTGATTCCGAGAGACTTGCTGTCAACAATCATTGCTTCACGAAGTAACATTCCGTTTCCACCCATTCTTGAAGCGATATTTCTTGAGTTAACGATTGAACTATTACGAGAAGCGGGGGCGAGGTTACCGACAAAGGTAGGTCAAACGATCGGGATTGTAGGAGGGATCGTTATTGGACAGGCATCAGTTGAGGCGGGGTTAACAAGTAATATCTTGCTTATTATTGTTGCGCTCGCTGCATTAGCTTCGTTTACAACGCCAGTCTATCAAATGGGTAACACAATCAGACTGATTCGATTTCCATTTATTTTAATGGCAGCTTTTCTTGGAGGTGTTGGGGTTGCCTTTTGTTCGTTAGTAACAATCGTGCATTTGTTGCATTTAACATCACTAGGGAGACCGTATATGGAACCGATCTTTCCGCCACGTTTTTCGGATTGGCGTGATGCGTTTGTTCGGCTTCCTTTTAACTGGATGTCTTCCCGCCCTGTTTATTTACGCCCTCGTGATAAAGGGCGGTTTAACTTTTCAAGAGCTTCACAAAAACACGATATTGACGAGTGAGGAGGGAATTGAGTGGACAAGCCAATAAAAGAACAATATTTAGTATCTGGTTTCTTAACGTTGTTTCTCATACACGGGATGCAAGTTGGGGTTGGTGTTTTAGGTTTCCAGCGTATAGTAGTTAAGTCAACAGGCTACGATGCGTGGATCTCTGTTCTCATAGCAGGAATGGTTGTCCACGTTGTCATTGCCTGTATGTATACTCTATTAAAACGTGTAGACGGAGATTTGATATCGATTCATCATCATATCTTCGGAAAATGGGTTGGGAATGTGATTTGTTTTTTTGTTAGTATTTATTTCGTGGCAAAAGCTGTTAATGTTCTTAGAACCTATATTGAAGTTGTACAGGTGTGGATGTTTCCTGATTTACCGACGTGGTCTGTTGCGATTGTTGCGTCTTTTTTCTTTTATTATGTAGTCTCGGGTGGATTTAGGTCAGTTGTCGGGCTTACTTTTCTAGGTGTAATTATTCCTGTGGCATTTACTCCTATGCTTTTATTGCCGCTTGAATTTGCTAATTTTATTAATATGTTACCAATTTTCAAACATTCCATTGTAGAGCTTTTACTAGGAGCAAAAGATACAACTCTTAGTTTTATTGGGTTTGAATATCTACTTTTATATTACCCTTTTTTAAAAAATAGGGAATTAACGCAAAAGTGGGCACAATTTGGGGCAGCTATAACTACTATTGCATATACCATCATTATGATTGTTAGTTTAGCTTTCTTTAGTGAAGAGCAGTTAAATAAAACAATTTGGGCAACGTTAACTTTATATAAAGTTGTGCAACTGCCTTTTTTAGAAAGGTTTGAGTATGTTGGAGTTTCTATGTGGATGTTTTTAATTACACCAAACATAGCGCTTGCACTATGGGGAGCTAGCCGTTGTGCCAAGAGAATTTCTAGGGTGAGTCAACGAAGTGCATTAGTTATAGCTATAGTGATAATGGCTACCGTTACAATTTTATTACCGACGAGACAAGAAGTAAACCAATTCAGTGATTGGATCGCGCAAACAGGCTTCTATTTCGTTTTTGTTTATATTCCCTTGCTAGTTATCCTTCAAGCGATTGTACTAAAGATAAGGAGAGGAAAGCATGAACAAACAACTAATTTATAGCTGTGTTGTTCTTATTTATACCTTACTATTAACAGGTTGCCTAGAGACATCAATTGTGGATGAAGTATCAATGGTTCGGGCTGCATCATTTGACCTCGAAGAAGATGGGAAATTGAAATTAACGGTAATTTTTCCTACTTTTCCAGACAAAGGTCAAGAACAAACGCTAGAACAAAGGATAATTGAAGCGACAGGTGAAACAACAAAAGGGACCAAAATTTGGTTAAATAAAAATGCTCAAAAGCCTATTTTATTTGGACAAGTTCGCGTATTATTATTTAGCCAAGCGCTTGCTGAACAAGGGCTGGAGAAATACATTGATGCCATGTACCGCAACCCTGCTGTTGGAAATCGAATATCACTTGGCATTGTTGAAGGTAACGATGCAGGAGCATTATTAGATGTAGACCTTGGAATTGGTGATTCAGCTGGTGTGTTTTTACCAGAATTAATCGAACAAAATCAAGATACAAGTACATTACCACCTACAAATATGCATGAATTTCTATTTAGTTTGTATAACGATGGACGGGATTCTTATTTGCCTTTAATCGTTCAATCTGATAATAAAGTGTTTGTAGCAGGGACTGCTTTATTTTCAGGTGATAAGTTTCATTCTAAACTGAATTTTGAAGATTCTTTTTTCATGAAATTGCTATTAGATACAACGAGACAAGGGATTCACGAATTTGCAATACAAGATCAAGAGCAAACAAGTTATGTAGTGATTGAAAAATTAAATAGTGATTTTAAGAGAAGGGTCGATAAGTCAGGTGATGTCCCACTTTTTATCTTCGATGTAATGATCGATGGAGCAATAGAAGATTATGATGGACAGATGAACTTAGACGAAACAGATACTTTAAATAAAATTCAGCAAACCATCGAAAAGCAAATTTCTAACCGTGCTCAGGAATTACTAATACAATTTCGTAATGAAGGTATAGATCCTGTTGGAATTGGAGAGAAATATCGAAGCACTACAAGAAATTGGAATGCAGAAAAATGGAAAAATGAACTATATCCTAGTGCTGAATTTGAAGTGAATGTTGATTTAAGAATTATTCAATCAGGTGCTGTTGAATAAAAAGTAAAAGGAATATTATAACGAATGCTTCCATAGGATAACAGTGTGAATAAACGAACAATTAAATGAGTTTTACATTATGAGGAGGAAAGAATGGTTGACTTCATAAAACGAATTTGTATTGCACTAGCTCTAGCTACATTTATTGGTTTGCTATTTATAAGCACAACAACAACATTTGCACAAATGAAAGAAGAGGTGCCAGAGGAGCTCTTTGAAGCGCTTATCTGGCCCACTGTTGGAGAAATTACCGACACGTACGGGACAAGGGGGGGCAAGCATTTTGGTATTGATGTTGCTGCCCCTGAGGGTACCCCTGTTGTAACCATTGCAGATGGGACTGTAAGTCGGTCGTATTATTCAGATTCATATGGTAATGTCATTTTTGTTGAACACGACAATGGACTTGAAACGGTTTATGCTCACCTTCATGTAAGAAAAGCAGAAGAAGGACAAGCTGTAATAGAAGGAGAGAAGATTGGAACGGTTGGGAATACAGGAAGGTCTTCAGGTAACCATCTACACTTTGAAGTTCATGACGGTAGTTGGAACGTCGATAAATCGGATTCGATTGATCCATTGTATGTACTATCACAAGAACCAGAATATTTTTACGCAGCCTTAGGAGAAGATTCTCCTTACGGTCAAGATTGGAAGCAAAGAGAAATTGTATCTGTTATGGGTCCCAAACTGTTAGAAGGTTCAATGCCTGGTGAGTCGGTGGAAGAGGAGAAAATCACGGTTACAGTGAAACGAGGAGACACTCTTTGGGGGATAGCGACTACTTATGATGTGTCAGTGGAGCAAATAAAAAATTGGAATAAACTTGCGGATGATGTAATAAAAGTGGACGAGACTCTAGTAGTGTATTAAGACTAATCATATTCATATGATCTAAGATGGTGAATTTTTGGCCGAGGTAGCAAGTTCTGATGGTGTAATGACTGAGACTTTATTTAATGGAACAGAACGAGTTGTTCACAAAAAGCGATAGATCGGAGCAAGTGATTGTAAGTAATACAGTCTGTGAAAAAATGTCGAATGTGGTAAAATGAAGTCAAGTTATAAATGTTAGGATGAAGAATTCGATGGGACTTAAACAAGTAAATGTGAATACTGACTTATTTCAATGGCTTAACGAACAGACTGATCTGACAAGTTATCAAGTAGACCTTGTCGATGGGTTTATTTTCATGTTGAAAAAAGTACATCAACATAAAGCAATACGATTAATAAATGAAAGACAACTACATCCTCGCTTCTGGAGGTCTCATGATCGTACGTTTGGATATGGCTTAATGACTAAAAAAGGAAAAAAGAAAGTGGCTCATCTTTATCAATTTTATGTTGATGTTGCTTTTGCTGAAAGGTTAGTTACTGCTGATGGTGAGAAGTTATGTTTGACATCAAACGGTGCCAGTTACTTAAAGAGAAATCGAGAAGAGCAATTGGATCTTCTATTTACATACATTTGGTAAAAAGGTAACATACATAAATTAGAAAAAAGTGATTGATTAAAGGCTATTGAGAAAGGTGAAAATACCTTTTTCAGTAGCCTTTTAATTATCGATCATTTTTATTGAATATTAAGAAAAAAACAACTTTCAGTAAAGTTAGAAGCTTACTCAAATAAGAAAAAGACCAGACTAGCGGTTTTTACTTATTAACATTCAATAGTGTCAGCGAAATGAATATCATCAATATTGAGTAGAGCCTTAATGACAGAATCGTCAACAAGTTTGTCAACAGCAACCATCATGATTGCTTCTCCGCCTTCTTCTTTACGACCAACCTGCATCGTTGCGATATTCACTTTGTGTTCAGCTAGTAACTGACCCATTCTTCCGATAACACCAGGTCGGTCATTATGTTGAATATATATTAAGTGACCACTTGGAGTAAAGTCCACATTAAATCCATTAACATTTACAATTCTTGGACCATATTCCTTAATATATGTTCCTTTTAGTTCAAACGTACGATCTTCTCCACGTACGACTGCATGAACAATGTTAGAGTAACCATATGTGTGATTAATTTGTTTCTCCCCGAAACTAATACCGCGTTCCTTTGCTATCAGGCTAACATTAACGTCATTAACTGCTGCGTCTACACGTGGTTGAAGAAAACCTGCCATTAAACTACGTGTTGTAATGGACGTTTCGAGTCCCGTAACCGTTCCACCATAGTTAACATCAATTTCTTGTACAGGTGTACGCATCACTTGTGAAAGAATGTTACCCATTTTTTTTGTTAACTCATAATAAGGCTTAACTTTCTCATATACTTCTTTTGATAATGTAGGCAAGTTAATGGAATTACTTGCTGGTTCTCCTTCAAGGAATTGTAAAACTTCTTCCGAAACCTGTGCGGCTACATTTAGTTGAGCTTCTTTTGTAGAAGCAGCAATGTGTGGGGTACCAATCACATTAGGAAAAGCAAGCAGTTCTTTGTCAGTTGCTGGTTCTTCTTCAAATACATCAAGAGCAGCACCGGCAATATGTCCGTTTGCTAAATAATGCTTTAGTGCTTGTTCATCAATAATTCCGCCACGAGCACAGTTAATTAAGAAAGTACCAGGCTTTGTTTTAGCGATGGTTTTCATACCGAGAAGTCCTTTTGTTTCTTTTGTTAATGGTGTATGAACGGTAATAATATCTGCACCAGCAAGTACTTCATCAAGTGATGCAGTTTTAACACCTAGTTTCTCGGCACGAGATTTTGTTAAAAATGGATCAAATACAAGAAGAGGCATTTCAAATGCTTTTGCACGCTGTGCGAGTTGTGTTCCGATTCGGCCAAACCCAATAATTCCAAGTGTTTTACCTCGTAATTCATAACCTTGAAATGCTTTCCGATTCCATTCGCCAGCTTTAATAGAAGCTACAGCTTGAGGAATATTTCTAAGTAATGACATTATCATTGCGAACGTATGCTCTGCTGTCGAGATCGTGTTCCCATCAGGGGCATTAACAACGACTACTCCTCGCTTTGTTGCAGCATCGAGATCAATATTGTCTACTCCAACGCCAGCCCGGGCAACAATTTTTAAATTTGGCATTTTTGCGAGCAATTCATCTGTAACGGTAGTTGCACTACGAACAAGTAACGCATCAAATGGAGAAAGATCGTCTACGTCATTCACATTTTTTTCAATGCAAGCTACCTGGTTACTTTCTAATAAAGGAAGTAAGCCTTCTTTGCTCATGCTATCAGATACTAATATTTGATATTTAGCCTTTGTTTGGCTTTCTGTAGGATGGTCTGCAATTACTTGTTTATTCATTCTCTACACTCCTCAAATTTTTATTTATAAGGTATGAAAACGGTACAACAAAAAACCTTCTGCCCACACGACGGGTGTCGTGAGGGGCGGAAGGTTCAAACCGCGGTGCCACCCTCATTCATGCGCGAACATGTTGCGCATCTTAAGGAGATATGTCTCCAAAAGAACGGATTATCCGAATGCACCTACTCAATTTTAAGTACATGTACTTAGAAGGGCTACCAAGAATGGATTAAGCTAGTTCGCAGCACCCACTAATTCTCTGAATTGGATCTCAATCCATCATTTTTCATCATTGTATTTATCATTTTAAATTATTAATGTTAAAAAAATAGTACTAATTGTTTGATAATTTATCATATTGTTGTAATGATGTCAATCTAGGTGTAAGCAAAAAACAGTCAATTTATGAAATTTCAAAAAAGAAGTGAATTTGTTGTATGTACCTTCTACCTAAGTCATATGTATAAAGAGAGGAGGGGTGATATGAAACATATTGTAAAGTCAGGAGAGACCATTTCAAAGATAGCCTATATGTACAAAATTAGGCCATTTGATTTATTGTTGTTTAATCCACAAATTTTTTCTGAAAAAAGTTATGTTTATCCAGGAATGGAAATTTATATCCCTTCAATTCAATTAAAATCAGAACAAGAATGGGCGTGTCAAACAGAATTTGGACATTGTGAATTAGAAGAAATAATCCCTCGCTTAAAAGAAAAAGGAGTAAGAGTCAAAGTAATAGGTTATTCCGTCATGAATAAACCAATTTATGCGTTGTTTTTTGGTAATGGAAAAAAGGAAATTTTTTATTCAGGTGGCTGGCATGCTAATGAATGGCATACAAGTAAATTTCTTACGTACTACATAGACAAACTTGCAACCTTTTACAAAAAAGGCGAAAGTTGGCATGGTTATGATCTTTCAAAGATAGTAGAAGAAATTACTTTAGTTATTGTTCCGCTTGTAAACCCAGATGGAGTTGATCTTGTCCTGCAAGGAATTTATGAAGATCACCCTTACTATAAAGAAGTAGTAGCGATTAACAAAGGAATGCGTAGGTTCGAACATTGGTCAAGTAATATACGAGGCGTTGATTTAAATCATCAATGGCCAGCGGGCTGGGAGATAGAAGCAAAGGAGAGTCCACAAGTTCCATGGTCGCGTCATTATAGCGGAATAAAACCATTAACAGAGCCAGAAGCAAAAGCAATCTATGACCTCACTAAAAAACAAGAATTTGCTTACGTCCTTGCTTTTCATTCACAAGGTCAGGTGATTTATTGGGGGTATAGAGGGTTAGAGCCTACAAAGAGCAAAGAGATGGTTGAACGGCTTTCGTTAGTGAGCTCCTATACACCGGTACACACAGCAGATAGTGACGGAGGTTATAAAGATTGGTTTATTCAAGAAACAGGAAGGCCAGGGTTTACGATCGAAGTCGGGGTCGGTATCAATCCGTTACCAGCAGAAGCATTTGCTGAAATTTGGTCAAATAATTGTTTGTTGGCACTAGAAGGTCTTATTCTTTAGGTGAAAAAATAGATTGATGATATAAGTAGCTGAAGAAGTCGACGTTTAAAGCTACTTTTTAGTGAATGTAAAAAGGTACCTCTTTTTAGAGGTACCTTTAGCATTACCTATTCGAATTTAAGTGCATCTCCATCAAATGATTCATCTGCAACTTTAATTGAATCTGTTGGACATCCTTCTTGTGCATCGATCATATCCTCTTCTAACTCTTCAGGAATTTTAGCTGTTCCTTTGTTGTCATCAAGAATAACAAATGCAATTCCTTCATCATCGTAATCATAAATATCTGGAGCAGCGGCGCCACAAGCCCCGCATGCTATACATGTGTCTTTATCGACAATCGTATATTTTGCCATTTTTTAAACCCTCCAATTTATTTGCTATTCGTCTGTGTAACCGAATAGATATTTGACAGAAAAATGTGGTTTTCTACTGAACTATTGTAAAACGGAATGCAAAACTTTTCAACCAAATCATTTCAAGGCATGTATAATTTTTAACAAACTCATAGTTGTAAATGCGTGGATCATGTAATTTCACGCACTTTACATAATAATTTGATACAATAACAATATGATAAATACAAAAGATGGTGATTGTATTGGAAACAACAAGACAAGCTATTGTTGCAACCATATTAGACTATTTTAAGGAAAGTAGGTCTATTTATGGAATATTTCATTTACTAAAAGGGAAAAAGTCAGCACAGACAATTCAAGATGGAGCCTTTTTTGGAGTTCTCTCTTATTTTGGTTTGTTTCCAAGCTTAAAGCGTCATGAATTAGAAAAGGATATAAATCACCTAATATTAAATGGACAGGCTTATTGGGTTGAACAAGACAAAGCGGTATTAACAAATGACGGAAAAGAAAAATTAACGCAATTTCAAATGGAAAATCAATATTTATCTGACCTAAGTGGATGGCAGTACCATTCATATTCAGAAGAGTTCTGGTTACGTATTTGTTTGTATGTTCAAGTCATTACACATATTGTTTCAGGAAACCATCAATTTTATCCGATTACTCATCAATCCAGTGTTCAACAGTGGGTGAAAAAACATTTACCAAAGTCAAATGACGAACGTGAAGAAAAAAGAAATCACATATTTCACGAATTATACGTCTTCCTTTCAAGGTGCTCCGATTTACAAGCAACGATCTTCGTTCAGCAATTGAGTGGGGAAAATCGGGTTGGCTTAACGAAACTTCAACTAGCAGAACAGTTACGAATGGATGAAATTACAATTAATCTGTATCATTTGTCTACGGTCCATCGATTGTTATACGAACTGAATAACAAAAAAGACACGTATGAACATCTGTCACTGTTTGATATAGGTTTAAAGAAACCGATTGTGTTGACAGAATCAGCAAGGCAAACGTTTCAATTGTTCCAAAAAGGCCACTCTATTGAAGAAATATCGCGAATCCGTTTGTTAAAACAAAATACAATTGAAGACCATATCGTTGAAATTGCGATTTTGCATCCTCAATTTTCAATAAGGCCATTTGTAAATAAGGAGTTGGAAGACCATATTTTTAAATTAGCTGACAAACTTCAAACGAGCAGGTTACGTGAATTAAAGGAACAATTAGGTTCAGAAGTTAGTTTTTTTGTCATTCGATTAGTATTGGCACGAAAGAAGGTGCATCATGGATCTTGAACGACAGTTACAGCAACATTTTGGTTATGAAAGCTTCCGTCCTGGACAAAAAGAAGTCATACAAACTTTATTGACGGGAAAAGATGTGATTGCGATGCTCCCAACAGGAACGGGGAAATCAATATGCTATCAGCTTCCAGCTCTTCTTTCTAAGGGCACAACACTTGTTGTTTCTCCTCTTTTGTCATTAATGGAAGATCAGGTGCAACAACTCCGCAGTGAAGGGATCAAGTCAGTTATTGCGATTAATAGTTTTATGAGTAAAGGCGAAAGAGAAACAGCAATACGTGAATTACATAAGTATAAAATTATTTATCTCTCGCCAGAAATGTTGCAAGTTGCTTTTATCCAAAAGCAATTAGAAAAGCTTAGCATTTCTTTTTTAGTCATAGATGAAGCTCATTGTATTTCACAGTGGGGACCTGATTTCAGACCTGACTATCTTAAGTTAGGTCAAATAAAGAAGTTAGTTGGAAATCCACCTTGCCTTGCCATTACCGCAACGGCAACGAAACAAGTACAAGAAGATATTCGTTCTATGATGGTACTTGATGACCCTACCTATGTGATTTATTCGGTTGATCGACCGGAAATTATATATCGAGTTGAACATTGTGAAACGGTTCAATCTAAAATTGAACGAATTCAACAATTAGTCGAATCGCTTAATGGACCAGGAATGATTTATTTTTCTAGTCGAATGTGGTCTGAGAAAATAGCTTCTCTCCTTAAACGTAAGGGAGTTCAACGTGTTGCGTATTATCATGGCGGTCTAGCTACAGAAGATAGACTGTTAATCCAACAACAATTTATGAATGGTCAGATTGATGTGATATGTTGTACGAGTGCATTTGGTATGGGCATAAACAAAAAAGATATTCGTTATGTGCTTCATTTCCATTATCCTGTAGAATTGGAGTCTTACGTCCAGGAGGTAGGACGAGCAGCTAGGGATGGTCGTTCGAGTGTAGCAATCTTACTTTATTGTGATGAAGATCGCGGCTTAGTAAATATGTTGCTGGAACGAGAGAAATTATCTGATGAACAATTAAGACTTCTATTACAAACAGTAAAGAAGCAACGTACGCTTACGTTGAGAGATGAGCAAATGATCGTAAATCAGACTGAATGTAATGATATCTCATGGCGTACAATTCGCTATCATTTAGAAGCAACTGGAGTCTTGCAAAAAGAACAAGTAAATTCATTTTCAGTTGATGCTGTTTTTTTAAGAATTCGAGAAGAAGAACAAGAACGGTATCAGCAAAAGCAGAAAAATCTTGAATTATTTCTACGTTGGATTCGAACAAATGCTTGTCGTAGAGAAAGGTTATTACTATATTTTTCAGAGGAGTTGAAAAATCAGCCAATGGTTTGTTGTGATAATTGCGGTGCGATATTAGAAGATTTTTATAAAACTAATAGTACGAAAGAGTCAATCATTTTGATTCCGTGGAAAGAAACATTAATTGACCTATTTGGTCAGGCTGATAAAGTAAAAAAATGAAAAAGCAAAGTGAGGTTGTTGCAGAACTCTCAGATAAAGAGCTTATTCTGAATGTCTATTTAACACAGGGAATTATGATCATATTGGCACTTATTTCAGGATTCTTTGTTTTTGATCACTGGCACGAATTTCAAGACTTGTTCAAGCCAGAAATTACCTTTATTATATTAGTAGGTGGCACTGTTGCATTTGTAATTGTTTTGGTTGATGTCATCCTTGAGCGTATCTTACCGAAAGCTTGGATGGATGATGGAGGGATTAACGAGCGAGTTTTTGAAAAAATGTCCATCCCCAATATTATTCTTCTTTGTTTGGTTGTAGCTGTGGCTGAGGAGCTGCTGTTTCGAGCTGTATTACAAACTGCTTTTGGACTTGTAATTGCTAGTTTACTTTTTGCTGTTATTCATATACGTTATTTACATAAGCCAGTTTTGTTTATAAATGTTACATTTGTAAGCTTTCTACTAGGCGCATTGTTTTATTGGACTGGGAATGTATTGGTTACGATTTTTGCTCATTTTGTCATTGATTTATCATTAGGAATTCTAATCCGATTGAAGTTTCAAAAAAGCAGTAGGCACAATTAAATTGGGAGAGTGATCTTGATGAATGAGGATTGGAAGGATCAATTTGATTCTGAACAACTGGATCAAACGGACATATATGAACACGAATTAGAGAAAGAACCATCCTTACCACCGAGAAGCAGAGTTCAGAGAAGAAGATCTGATAAGAAAAAGAAATTTACTTTCTCGTTTCCTATCATCCGTTTGCTTTTGTTCTTATTTTTTTTATTAATAATCGCGGCCCTCACATCTCCTTATTGGTTATCGTGATGCTTTTCTTAATAAATGAAAGGGAAATGAAAGTAACTTTTTATTCATCGACTTCCTTCTAAAGGATGCCCGCCTTACATATAGTGAAGGGGGAGGTGAATGAATGAAGCTATTTAAAGAATGGAATGTAGAAGCTCATTATGGTCCAGAAATCGTTAAAGTTATGCTTGATGAACTAGTTACAAGAAAAAACAAACTAGAGAAAATGGAAAGGGCTAAACTACGCTGGTCGTTGTATGCGATGTTTTGCGCTGCCGTCTTTCTGTTATTTGGATCAAAAGTGTTAAGTAGTCAACAACTTTCATTTAATACCAATATTTTAGATACTATCATTGGACACCCCCTTATTCTAGCACTAATGCTGCTTTTATCAATCGGCTTTATTCAATTACGTTTCTTTGTAAAAAAAGCTAAAAAAGCCGAAAAAGAATTTGAAGAATTACGAGAAGAATTTATAGATAGAAGCTCTGAACTTTGGCCAAATGACACGGACTGGGAATCACGTGAAGCACTTTATTCATATGTGAAAAAAGAACATGATATTAACCTTTATCATAAATAAAGAAATGACAAAAAGGGTGTCTCAAAAAGTCTGGCCCAACTAGTTAGCACGGTATTAAGAAGTTGAGCAATTGCACACTTCATTTACTGTACTCTTGTGGTCAGGCCCTTTCTTTTTGAGTCACCCTCTTTTTATGATTGAAAAAAGGGACGTTTGCATACCACCTGAACTGAACAATACAAGCTAGCTTATTTGAGGTAAGGATGGTTGCCCGAAAAATAAATATGTTGATCGACAAAAGTTATCCCCGCGTATATGGATTTTTTCTTCATCAAATGCACTGATTGGTCCAAAAGCTATAGTTTTGCCTTGTTTAAAGCAGAAGACTTCAACAGGAAGCCCTAAACGGTGATTTAAATCAAGGTCTTGGTTTGTCACGAGCGATTTGTCAATTAATTTAGTTAAAATCAAGCACATCACTCCTAGTTGGGTAAAATTTTTCACACCATTGAAAGCGTTTCCTTTTTTGCTATTATCTTTAGTATAGCTTCAATTTCCTAAATATTCAATTAATTTGTTTGTTTTTCTAACACTTTTTTAAGGAGGGAAGAAAAACAAAATTCGTGATATTGTCACAATGTATTTTAATGTGAGTTATTAATTATGCTACTATTTAAATAGTGTAAATGTGAATTAATCTATGATATGATCCAAGGAGTTAGTTGCAAAAGGGAGTGGATGAAGTATGACAGCAGTACAGTTAGTGGCAATTTTAAGTATTGGTTTTTCAGCAATAGCAATAGCTGTTTGTATGGCTATCTATATGCTAAAAGTTTCTGAGCATTCTGAGTAAATATAGGATTGGAGTAGCTGTCTCAAAGGGATAACCCAAGATTTGAGTCAGCTTCTTTTACGTTAATGAAAAATAATATTGGATGAGATTCAGTTAAATTATTGCATAAGCTTCTCGAGTGAGTCTTGCTTGTACAAAACGTTAAACTTCGTCATGTTGAATAAACTATATAAAATATTTTCCGAACATTCTGGCTGATGGTTTTTTTTTCGGTACACGAAGAGTACAATAGTAAGAAATAAGGAGGGATGTTCATTGCTAGAATCATTTTTGCATAGATTAGAAGAGTTGTACCCTGAGATGGTTGAATTAAGACGAATACTGCACGCTGAACCTGAACTATCTTTTCAGGAGGAAAAAACCCCTATAATGATTGCTGATTACCTTGAGAGTTTGGGAGTTGAAGTACTGCGAGGTGTTGGTGGTCGAGGAGTTGTTGGTTACATAAAAGGTGAAAAGCCAGGGAAGACAGTAGCATTACGAGCAGATTTTGATGCATTACCTATTCAAGAGGAAACGGGATTACCATTTGCTTCTAAAACACCAGATGTTATGCATGCGTGTGGACATGATGGACATACAGCAACGCTGCTTGTGATTGCTAAGGTGTTAATGGAGTATCGTGGTCAATTAGCCGGGACGGTTGTCTTAATTCACCAATTTGCAGAAGAGCTTGCACCGGGTGGAGCTATTGAAATGATTAAAGACGGATGTTTAGATGGGGTTGATGCCATTTACGGAACTCACCTTTGGTCTACAATGCCTCTTGGACAAATTGGATACAGGCAAGGCCCGATTATGGCTGCAGCTGACCGCTTTGAATTGGTTATTCGAGGTCGAGGTGGCCATGGAGCTAGTCCACATGAAACAGTAGATTCGATTACTGTTGCAGCTAGTGTTGTAAGCCAACTTCAACATATTGTAAGTAGAAACATTGATCCATTAAAATCTGCTGTTATCAGCATCGGTTCATTCCATGCAGGTGGAGCATTTAATGTTATCGCTGACTCCGCGTCAATTGTCGGGACGGTTCGTACATTTGATGTAGCTGTCCAAGACTTCATTATGGAGCGAATTGAACAGATTACAAAGGGGATTTGTGATGCCATGGGTGCAGAGTTTTCTTTTGAATACAAAAAAGGATATCCTGCCGTAGTAAATGATCCTTTTGAGACCACGCATTTTGTGCAAGTAGCTAATAGTGTACAAGACAATAGCTTGGTGTATGAAATGGAGCCTGTAATGGGTGGAGAGGATTTTAGCTACTACTTGCAGCATGTTCCTGGTACCTTTTTCTTTACTGGAGCTGGAAATGTAGAAAAAGGGATTGTTTACCCTCATCACCATCCCAAGTTTGATTTTGATGAAGGGGCTATGCTAATTGCAGCAAAGTGTTTAGGGAAAGCAGCTCTTGATTTTCTGAATCGTAGTGAATCTCAAACTCAGAAAGAAGAACAGACATCTCAATGACTTTGTAATTAAATTCTATGAAATTATTGAAAGAAGAAACTCTCTTTAACAATGAATTAAATAGATAGACTATCTGGTTCATCAGACAATTCCTGTCTTGTGAGCCTTTTTTATTGGATTCATTTAAAGAAACCTTCTCAATCGAAGCTTGTTGCATATATTTATGATTGAGGGGTGGTAGCTTGCTTGCAATGTGGATTTATAAAAGGGTATTGCTTCTTTTGGCTGCATATGGTGGTATCTTTGGATCCCTCACTTTGTTTCCGAGGAATCCTATATGGTCCTTCTCTTCTTTTATAGGCGAAGTTATTTTCTCGCCTTTTAAATTATTACTAGCTGTCTTTTTGTTTGTGATGGGCTTTCTTTCATACTCGCTCTTTGTAAGAGATATCGTAAGAATGTGGCATTCTGATTATACAGTTTCGTTAAGAACTCCACGTTTGTTTTTTGTGTTTATAGCATGCCTTTCGTGGCTTCATTTATTAATAACAAACTGGCTAGTGGCTTTGTTCGCTTTAGTGTTAGCAGCATGGTATGGTATTATGGATGTGAAATTTGAGGCTTATCAATGAGGGGTAGAAAAGCACTGGTGCGATTCATATTCAAAAAGTACTTGAGGGTACATTTGTGATCTTATTCCTAATTTAAATAAAGAACGAGGGATGCATGATGTTTTACCTGATTTGTGGTGGATTCTTATTTTTACTAATTCTTTTCATGCTAATTGAAGGGAAAAGGAATCGAATTAATATTTCGAAACTCACATTTAAGACGTTACCTAAATCGTTTGATGGTTATCGTCTTTTTTTTATTAGTGATATTCACAGACGAGTGATTCCGTCTAGATTGTTAAAGAAAGTAAGGAAAAAGGTTGATTTGGTAATCATAGGAGGAGACCTGTGTGAAAAAGGCGTCCCGCTTGAGCGAATTGAAAAAAATATAGAACATTTAACAAGCTTAGCTCCATGTTTATTTGTTTGGGGAAATAATGACGCTGAGGTTGGCGAAGAAAATATTAAGAAAATTTTAAAAAAGTATGGAGTTAGAGAACTTTCGAATTCAACAACTTACATAAAATCTGAACAAGATCAAGTAGCAGTTGTAGGAGTGGATGATCTAGAAAGCGACTATATAGCTTCAAGCCCTCCGCATAATATATTTACTATATTAGTTTGTCACTTCCCAGAAGTAGTTGACCACCTACCAGATTGCCATCCATTTTCCATCATATTAAGTGGACATACTCATGGGGGACAAATAAGATTGTTTGGATTAGGAATCGCAAAAAAAGGGCAGTTCATTCATAGACCTAGTTACATACAGTTGATTAGTAATGGTTACGGAACCACGGGAATTCCAATGAGACTTGGGGCTCCATCAGAAACTCATATCATTCATATAAAGCGTAAGTAGTTTAGATCAAAAGTTTACAATTAATTTGTTGGTTGGCTATACTAGGTGCAAGAAAATATGAATGGATAAGATGATTTTTAGTTAGAACTTGATTGCTTTGTCTTTAGGAGGAAAGAATATGGCTTCAAAAGAGGGGAAATATAACATAAAGGCGATCTCAACAATGCTTAAGATCCAAGCAGGTACACTACGTGCTTGGGAACGTCGCTACCATATCATAGAGCCCGTTCGAAATTCAGCAGGACACAGGCTTTATTCTGAAGAACATGTTGCTATTTTGAAATGGTTGATCGATAAGGTTAATAAGGGGTTTACAATTGGACAAGCTGTTGATTTGTTCGAGAGTGATCAAGTTGTTCTTAAATCAAATGAACCAACTTATTATGAAGATTATTCTGTGAAATTATCTAACGAAATTTTAGCGGCGCTACTATCTTTTCAAGAGAATAAAGCCAATCAGCTTCTTAATCAAGCATTTAGCATGTTCAGTATTGACAAAGTTACGATCGATATTCTTGGCTCCTTGCTCGTGAAAACTGGTCATATGTGGGAAGAGAATGAGATTACTGTTGCTCATGAGCATTTTGTCACATCTTTCCTTCGTACAAAAATAGGAATGATCTTTCATGGAATTCCGATTGATGGATTTAAGCCTAAAGTAGTTGCTGTGTGTGGTCCAAACGAAACGCATGAGTTAGGTCTATTGATTTTTACGCTTTTTCTAAGGGGAAAAGGGTTTGAGGTTGTCTATCTTGGGTCGGGAATTCCAGCAACCGATCTAGAACTTGTTATTCGAGAGGTAGACTCTCATTTTTTCTTTACTTCTTGTACGATGGATGTAAACCTAGAATCTACACTAAACCTAGTAAACCAGCTACAGAGAACCTTTGATCAACTTGTAATTGGTGTTGGAGGATGTGCATTTGACTACCTTGGAGAGGAACAAAGGTCTACATATAGAGAATATCTCGTTGGAAAAACAAAACAGGACTGGGAGAATTGGATAAAATTCAAGCTGAATTCGTAATTTCTAGACTTGTGTATTGAACCTTCTTTTCTGTCCTCTCATATTGTGTAGTAAGACGATTTTTGACGGACTGATTAACTCAGAATGGGTCGTTCGTAATAAGGAGGGTTTTACATGCGTCTTGAACGATTAAATACAAATAAATTTAAAGCTTTCTTAACTTTTGACGATATGCGTGAAAGAGGATTGACAAAAGAAGACCTTTGGCAGGATTTACCGAAAGTGCACGATTTATTTCGTGATATGATCCTTGAAGCTGATGATGAATTAGGATTTAAAGTTGATGGTCCAATTGCTGTTGAAGTATATGCAATGCCTGCACAAGGGATGGTAATTATTGTATCCAAGAGTATAGGCGACGAGGAATTTGATGAAGAAGGCTTTGAAGAAGGATATATCGAAATGCAAGTAACACTTGATGAAACGGAAGATATTTTCTACGAATTTGAAGATATAGAAGATGTCATTGCAGCCTCTTCAAGATTATTTCCATTTGGTATTCAAGGTGGAGCGTTATATTCTTATAAGGGTAAGTATTATGTTAAATTTGAAGAATTTGATGTTGATGTAGTTGACGAAGATTCGTTTGTTGCGCTCTTGTCGGAATTCGGAAGTCCCTCAACTGTTTCTTCATTTTTAGTTGAAGAATATGGAAAGTGTCTTATGAAATATGATGCTATCCTTGAACTATACAATACATTTATTAAAAAATAGGACTGATGACACGTTGTCAGTTCTTTTTCTTTTATCAAATACAAATTGAAAAATTAGTGAACAGTAATTAAAAAATGTATGTTCATTTGATGTTTTTTTGAATGGATTGATTTCATTCGGATACAGGAATAGCATGAGTACACTTCAAACAAAAACTTTGTAGAAAACTTTACATTAATGCTGGAAAAGTTGAAGTTGTTTCATTATAGTAAGAAGTGATTATAGCTTTAATACCATTATTGAGGTGAAAAGGGAATGGCAGAAAATAAACAGCAAGCTGAACAATTAGATGTGCTTGCCTCGACACAAAGTGTCATAAAGAAAGCGTTGGACAAGCTTGGTTACCCAGATGAAATGTATGAATTAATGAAAGAACCGATTCGGATGCTAACTGTACGAATTCCAGTTCGTATGGATGATGGGTCTACTAGGATATTTACTGGTTTCCGCGCTCAACACAATGATTCAGTTGGACCGACAAAAGGCGGGGTGCGGTTTCATCCGAATGTAACAGAAAAAGAGGTAAAAGCCCTCTCGATTTGGATGAGTCTAAAGGCTGGAATTGTTGACCTACCTTATGGTGGTGGAAAAGGTGGAATCATTTGTGACCCTCGTGAAATGTCGTTCCGTGAGCTTGAACGTGTTAGTCGAGGGTATGTTAGGGCGATTAGTCAAATCGTTGGTCCGACAAAAGATATTCCTGCGCCTGATGTATTTACGAATTCTCAAATTATGGCTTGGATGCTTGATGAGTATAGTCGCATTCGTGAATTTGATTCCCCAGGATTTATTACAGGGAAGCCTTTAGTACTTGGTGGTTCGCACGGGCGTGAATCTGCAACAGCAAAAGGTGTCACGATTTGTATTCGTGAAGCGGCAAAAAAGAAAGGCATTGACATTGAAGGTGCTCGTGTGGTCATTCAAGGGTTTGGAAATGCAGGGAGCTTTTTAGCGAAGTTTATGCATGATGCTGGTGCAATTGTGATTGGAATTTCTGATGCATATGGTGGTCTTTGTGATCCTGATGGGTTAGATATTGATTATTTACTTGATCGTCGTGATAGTTTTGGAACGGTAACAAAACTATTTAGAGAAACAATATCTAATGAGGAACTTCTTGAATTAGACTGTGATATTTTAGTACCTGCTGCGATTGAAAATCAGATTACAGAAAATAATGCCCATAATATAAAAGCATCTATTGTTGTGGAAGCCGCAAACGGGCCGACTACAATGGAAGCTACGAAAATATTGACCGATCGTGACATTCTTTTAGTGCCAGATGTATTAGCTAGCGCTGGTGGAGTAACTGTGTCTTATTTTGAGTGGGTTCAAAATAACCAAGGATACTACTGGACAGAAGAAGAGGTAGAAGGGAAATTGGAGCACGTTATGGTTGGTTCTTTTGATAATATATACAACTTAGCAAGAACCAGAAAAGTTGATATGCGTTTAGCTGCGTACATGATTGGTGTGCGGAAAATGGCTGAAGCTTCAAGATTTCGAGGCTGGGTGTAAATTGAATTAAATTAGGTAAGAGGGAGACTTAAACATGGATTTTACCCAGATTAGAAACTCATCGGTGATGATTATTCGTTTCTACACTGATAAACGTCGGGAAATCTAATTTGAGTCACCCTCTTTTGTGTAAAGAGGGTAGATGTATGATTAAAGAAGAAGTTATTATTGTCGGTGGGGGTCCTTGTGGACTTGCGGCGGCCATCGCTTGTATGGAGCAAGGACTTGAGCCACTTGTGATTGAAAAGGATAATATTGTAAGTGCTATTCATCGTTATCCAACACATCAAACGTTTTTTAGCACAAGTGAAAAGCTCGAAATAGGTGGTGTTCCATTTGTAATTGAGGAACGAAAACCAAAACGTAATCAGGCGCTCGTTTATTATCGTGAGGTTGTAAAGAGAAAAGAAATTCGTGTTCAAGCATACGAACAAGTCAAACAAGTTAAGAAACATGAAACTGGAAAATTCCACGTAGCTACCACATTAGCGGAATATGAAGCAGAGAATGTTATTATCGCAACAGGTTATTACGATTCACCAAATATGATGAATGTACCTGGGGAAAAGCAAAGTCACGTTCTCCATTATTTTAAAGAGGCGCATCCATATTTTGATATGGATGTTGTCATAATAGGTGGAAAAAATTCAGCTGTCGATGCAGCTCTTGAATTAGAAAAGGCGGGAGCCCGTGTTACGAATTTATATCGAGGTAGTGACTATTCCAGCAGTGTTAAACCATGGATACTACCTGAATTTGAAGCACTCGTTCGCCATGAAAAAATAAAGATGGAATTTAACGCAGACGTAGTGGAAATAAGAGAAAATGAAGTTATCTATCAAAAAGAAGAAAAGATGTGTCGTGCAAAAGCGCAATTCGTATTTGCAATGACGGGGTACCACCCAGATCATTCCTTTCTACGAAAAATGGGCGTTTTCGTAGATGGACATACAGGGCGTCCGTCATATCATCCTGAAACGATGGAAACAAATATAGAAGGACTTTATATTGCCGGTGTTATTGCTGCAGGGAATAATGCAAATGAAATCTTTATTGAAAATGGAAGATTCCACGGAGAACACATTGCAAAAGCGATTAAAACGAATAAAAAGCTTTAAATCTGTTATAACAGAGTATATGTACCGGGATCAAAAGGGTAAAAAACTACCTGTTTGATCCCTTTTTTATAAGGTAATAAAAATTGACAAACAACAAAATTTAATGAAGTATGAACGTGAATTCAAAGAGGGCAATGGCTCCACTGTATGTCGAACGACTGCTACGATGCAGCGGTTCCCTCATTGCTTTTTTGAAATAATCACTTTACGATTTTTCTATTTGTAAAACAATTCCTGTATGGTCGATCGATCTGTTGTTTGTTCTAATACCACCATAAGTTTTAATCTTGCTTTTTGCCCATTTAAGCCATTTGTAAAAATGACACCGAGGTCTTTTAATGTACGCCCGCCGCCTTCATATGCATAGATATCTTGAACGACACCATTGAAGCAGCGAGAGACTAATACGACAGGGGTGCCTTTGTTAATCAAATTATTCAATGCAGGCACAATCGATGGAGGGACATTTCCTTGACCGAAGGCTTCGATAATAAGTCCATCTATATGTGTTTGGGCTATGGCATCGATAATAGAATGATCCATTCCTGTGTAGGTTTTTAATAATGCAACTTTTTTTGTAATCTTCTTTACAGGGTAGCACTCTCGTTTTGAAAGAGTGTGATGAAAGAAAACGCCACGTTTTGTGACGATTCCAATTGGTCCATATTGTGGACTTTGGAAAGTAGCAATATTACTTGAATGTGTTTTTGTTACATTTTTTGCTGTGTGAATCTCATCATTCAAAACAACGAGCACACCTTTCCCTTGTGCATCTTCGTTTGCTGCAACTCTGACAGAAGCGATTAAATTATGAGGACCGTCAGCGCCGAGTTCGTTACTTGAACGCATAGCTCCAGTAAGAATAACGGGAATATTCCAATCAAGCAAAAGGTCAAGTAAATAAGCTGTTTCCTCAAGTGTATCTGTTCCATGTGTGACAACAATCCCATCTAATTGATCTTCTTTTACTCTTTCTTTCAAACGTTCTGCCAAATCAATCATTAAACTAGGGGTCATATGCGGTGACGGAATATTCAAATAATCGTCAACGATAACAGAGGCGATGCTTGATAGCGATTCGATAGTGGAATATAATGGGTTTATTAAGTTTGGTTGAACGGCTCCTTGCTCATTTTCTTGCATGGCAATTGTGCCGCCTGTATGTAACACAAGAATTCTTTTCAATATATACACCTCGATTTTTATTTATGGCATAATATCATACAATACCAGCTTAGTTATCAATTTTAAAGAGTAAAGCACTGGGAAAGGAAGAGCAAGTTGTTTGCAATTGTGACAGCAGCAATCGCTCCAGGAATGGCATTATTATCTTATTTTTACTTACGTAACCATTATAACACGAGTACAATAACCCTAGTATTTCGAACTTTTTTAATAGGGGTTCTGCTCGTTTTTCCAGTAATGGTTTTGCAATATGCATTTACGACGGAAGGATATTTTATTAATCCGTTCTCAAGGGCATTTATTTTGTATGGATTTGTTGAAGAGTTTTTTAAGTGGTTTCTCCTGTGGATTTTTGCGTATCAACATGCAACTTTTGCGAGACGCTATGACGGAATAGTATTTGGTGCTTCGCTTTCTTTAGGGTTTGCTACGTTAGAAAATGTATTTTACTTAATTGCTAATGGACTTGAGACAGCGTTTGGTCGAGCATTACTTCCAGTTTCTAGCCATGCTCTGTATGGTGTCATAATGGGGTATTATTTAGGGAGAGCTAAGATAGAAGAACAACATCGAGTGAAACATTTGACGTTATCCCTTTGTTTTCCTATCATATTACATGGAGTATATGACTCTATTTTGATTGTATTTGATATGTATTTCTTAATTGGGTTAATTCCATTTATGTTGATACTATGGTGGGTAGCCTTAAATAAGGTCAAAAGAGCTCACCAACTAGATGAGTAATGGATATTTTTATTTGAGTAAAGGGTGATAATCATGGCAGAAGGACGTTATCGAATTGTTATTCGTTGTCCGGTTTGTAAAGAGAAATATATTTTACGTGGGAGACGAAATGAAAATGGAGAGTATGAGACAGGGTTTAAACGTTGCGTTTGCGGGAACGAAGAAAATTTAAATGTTGATGCAACATTAGAATAACGTTGCAGCTTTTCAAATCTAGAAATTTTCACTTGCAAAATTGTATGAATTGTTGTAATTTTGATTCAACGCAAAAAAAATTAATTTGAATTTCTTATCAAGAGAGACGGAGGGACTGGCCCTAGGATGTCTCAGCAACCAGCCTTTTTAAGGTCAGGTGCTAATTCCATCAAGCTTATTCGCTTGAGAGATAAGAAGAAGTGAATGATTTTGTAAAAAACACCTTCTTCTTATTTTTTGTGAAGGTGTTTTTTTTGTAATACAAATCAGATGATTAATAGCTCAATCAGCGACTACGAGTGCGAGAAAATCTAGAATTGATTGAAATATTGGAGGTAAGAAAGATGAACCGAGAAAAACTAGAAACGATTTTAGTTCAAATAGGAAACAGGTCCGAGGATCCGACTGGGACAATCAATACGCCTGTTTATTTTTCTACTGCATATAGACATACTGGGATTGGTGAGTCAACTGGTTACGACTATGCTCGTACTGGAAATCCAACAAGGGAAGTAGTTGAAAATGCGATAGCTCAATTAGAAGAGGGTGATAGAGGATTTGCCTGTAGCTCAGGAATGGCTGCCATTCAAACAGTGCTATCTCTTTTTGAACAAGGTGATGAGATATTGGCATCTCAAGATTTATATGGAGGGACGTACCGACTATTTGAGCAAGGGTGGAATCGCTGGGGGTTAACATTTTCCTTTGCTGATCCGAGGAAACTTGATCAATTTGAAAATTGTATCACCGAAAAAACGAAAGCTTTGTTTATTGAAACACCAACGAATCCGCTAATGCAAGAAGCTTCCATTCCAGACTTGGTTGAAATTGCAAAGAAACACGGACTGCTATTAATCGTCGATAATACATTTTACACACCTTTGTTACAACAACCACTTGTTGATGGAGCCGATATCGTAATTCATAGTGCTTCGAAGTATTTAGGTGGACATAACGATGTGATCGCTGGACTAATTGTTGCAAAAGGAAAAGAATTATGCGAACGAATTGGATATTATCATAATGGAATTGGAGCTATTTTATCTGCGTTTGATTCATATCTCTTAACTCGTGGAATGAAAACACTTGCGATTCGTATGGATAAACATGAAGAAAATGCAAAAGCGATCGTTACATACTTAAATGAGCAAGAATGTGTAACGGATGTCCTATATCCAGGTAAGGGAGGAATGGTTTCATTTCGGATTTTGCATGAACAATGGGTGAACCCGTTTTTGCAGCAATTGAAGCTCGTATCTTTTGCAGAAAGTTTAGGAGGCGTTGAAAGCTTGATGACGTATCCTGCTACGCAAACACATATGGATATTCCTGAAGATATTCGGATTGCAAATGGAGTCTGTAATCGCCTATTGCGGTTTTCTGTAGGGATAGAAAGGGCTGAAGATTTAATTGCAGACCTTGACCAAGCATTCCGGTATGTTAAAGAGGGGGGGAGCAAATGAAATTACTAGATCAATTAGCTCGGCAAGTTTTAATTGGGGATGGAGCAATGGGGACCTTGCTGTATGAGCAAGGAGTTGATCAGTGCTTTGAAGAGGTGAATTTAACTGATCCAGATAAAATTTTGAATGCTCATAGAAAATATGTTGAAGCTGGTGCGGATGTAGTACAAACTAATACATATGCAGCTAATCAACTAAAACTTGAGAAGTACGGTCTTGATCAACATGTTCGGACAATTAATCAGACGGCAGTAAACATAGCTAGACAAGCAGCGAAAATGAAAGCTTATGTTGTCGGGACAGTTGGGGGAATCAGAAGGTTTCAGCTTGAAGAGTGGAGCTTACGCGAAATTGAGGTTGCTTTTTCGGAGCAAATGAATGAATTATTAACTGCGGGTGTCGATGGGTTGTTACTTGAAACAATCTATGATTTAGAGGAAGCAAAAATGGCAACAAGTTTGGCCCGAAAGCTAACGAATTTACCGATTATTGTCAACCTTTCAATTGGTGAAGTTGGCGTAATGAACGGTGGGGTAGCTGTCTCTGACGCTTTTAATCAACTTATAGCACTTGGAGCAAATGTTGTTGGACTGAATTGTCGAACTGGTCCATTTCATATGCTTCGATCGTTTGAAACAATCCCTTTGCCAAAGGATGCATTTTTATCAGCTTACCCAAATGCAAGTTTACCTGATTACCGTGATGGGCGTGTGTTCTATCAATCGAATGCTGATTATTTCCAAGCAATGGGTGAACAATTTATTAATCAAGGTGTACGGTTGTTAGGGGGCTGTTGCGGGACGACACCAGAGCATATTGAGGCATTTGCAAAAGTGAAATCTGTAACGAAACCAGTCACAAGTAAAACAATTAGGCCGATTGTTGGAGTGAGAGAAGCGATTCACATTCCTCGGAAGCAAACGCCGTTACCAGAAATTGTGAAAGAACGTACATCTGTTATTGTCGAGTTAGATCCACCCAAAAAACTAAGCACTCAACGATTTATGGAGGGCGCAAAGGCGCTTAAAATGGCTGGGGTTGATGCTGTGACAATGGCCGACAATTCACTTGCTTCACCTAGAGTCGATAATCTAGCACTTGGCGCAATGGTAAAAGAGCAACTAGGAGTCAGACCGCTTGTACATGTTACGTGTCGTGATCGTAATTTAATTGGGTTGCAATCTCATTTAATGGGTCTGAACGCGTTAGGGATTGACGATGTCCTAGCCATTACAGGGGATCCAACTAAAATTGGTGACTTTCCTGGTGCGACCTCTGTGTATGATGTCAGTTCGTTTCAACTCATTTCATTTATTAAACAATTGAATGAAGGCATTTCGTTTTCAGGGAAAGAACTTGGACAAAAAGCAAATTTCTCTGTCGGTGCCGCGTTTAACCCGAATGTTAGACATCTTGACAAAGCGGTTAAACGGATGGTGAAAAAGGTTGAGAGTGGTGCTGATTATTTTATGACGCAACCTATTTATAGTGTGGAACAAATTGAGGCATTAGCAAGTGAAACAAAGCACGTAAAAGAGCCTATCTATATTGGGATTATGCCATTAACAGGTACTCGAAATGCCGAATTTCTTCACAATGAAGTGCCTGGCATTAAGCTGACCGATGATATCCGCCGTGCTATGGCGGCTTGTGGAGAGAATAAAGAAGCATCAACAGCTGAAGGGATTAACATTGCGAAGTCGTTAATTGATTCAGCCCTTACGTACTTTAATGGAATTTATTTGATTACTCCATTTTTGCGCTATGAAATGACCGTGGAGTTAACACAATATATTGAAGGAAAAAAGCTTATACTACAAGGAAGATCATGATTAGTAGTAAGCACGCGGAAAGTAGAAAGGACGGACATATGGTTAAGTCTTTGTTTGAACAACAGCTTGAAAAAAAGATTCTTATTTTAGATGGTGCAATGGGAACAATGTTACAGCAAGCCAATTTAACAGCTGAAGATTTTGGTGGAGAAGAGTATGAGGGCTGTAACGAGTATTTAAATGAAACAGCTCCTCATGTTATTGAAAAGATTCACCGAGCTTATCTAGAAGCAGGTGCAGACATCATTGAAACGAATACATTCGGGTCAACTGATATCGTCTTAGATGATTATGATCTAGGATATAAGGCGGAAGAATTGAGCCGTCTCGCTACGGCAATTGCTAAAAAGGTTGCTGACGAATTCTCAACTCCTGAGTGGCCGAGGTTTGTTGCTGGAGCAATGGGACCAACAACCAAATCCTTGTCTGTAACTGGAGGAACGACATTTGAGAAACTGTGTGAGTCCTATCATGAGCAAGCGCGTGGGATCATCCGTGGCGGCGCTGATGTGATGTTGCTTGAAACGAGTCAAGATATGCGTAACGTTAAGGCAGGGTACATTGGAATTGAACGTGCATTTAATGAGCTTAATGTAAAGTTGCCTATATTTATTTCAGGTACCATTGAACCGATGGGTACAACGCTCGCTGGTCAGAACATTGAAGCGTTCTATTTATCGTTAGAGCATATGAACCCAGCAGTAGTCGGATTAAATTGTGCAACCGGGCCAGAGTTTATGCGTGATCATATTCGCTCATTATCAGAACTAGCAACGACGTATGTGAGTTGTTATCCGAATGCTGGTTTGCCTGATGAAGAGGGGCATTATCATGAATCTCCGGAATCATTAGCGACTAAACTGCGTGGCTTTGCAGAAAAAGGTTGGTTAAATGTAGTAGGAGGATGTTGTGGGACAACACCTGATCACACTCGTGCAATGGTAGAAGCAACAAAAGAATTTCAACCGAGAACGTTTAATGAGTCGCACCCTCATGCTGTGTCTGGTATTGAACCACTTATTTATGATGACAGTATGCGTCCGTTATTTGTCGGTGAACGGACAAATGTCATTGGTTCTAGGAAATTCAAGCGATTAATTGCTGAAGGAAAGTTTGAAGAAGCATCAGAGATTGCTAGGGCTCAAGTAAAAAAGGGTGCCCATGTTATTGATGCATGTCTAGCAGACCCTGATCGTGAGGAAATTGAAGATATGGAAAACTTTCTTCAGTTTGTCGTTAATAAAGTGAAAGTTCCATTAATGATCGATTCAACGGATGAAGTGGTGATTGAAAAAGCCTTGACCTATTCACAAGGGAAAGCGATTATTAATTCGATTAATTTAGAAGATGGAGAAGAGCGCTTTGAAGCTGTTATCCCTATTGTAAAAAAATACGGGGCAGCTGTCGTTGTCGGAACGATTGATGAGGAAGGAATGGCTGTAACAGCTGAGAAGAAATTGGCAGTTGCAAAGCGTTCTCATGACTTACTTGTCAATAAATATGGACTTAAATCTGAAGATATCATCTTTGATCCACTTGTATTTCCAGTTGGAACAGGAGATGAACAATATATTGGATCAGCCAATGCAACAGTTGAGGGAATTAAACTTATTAAAGAAGCTCTTCCGAAATGTTTAACCATTTTAGGAGTAAGTAATGTGTCGTTTGGGTTACCACCAGTTGGTCGTGAAGTGTTAAATGCCGTGTACCTCTACCACTGTACGCAAGCAGGTCTTGATTATGCAATTGTTAATACGGAGAAATTAGAAAGATATGCATCTATTTCAGATGAAGAGAAAGCAATGGCTAGCAAGCTATTATTTGACACAACAGATGAAACACTTGCTAAGTTTACCGCCTTTTATCGAGGGAAAAAAGCGGAGAAAAAAGTTGATAATTCAAACTTGACACTTGAAGAGCGCCTTGCTTCCTATATTGTTGAGGGGACAAAAGAAGGGCTTTTAAAAGATTTAGATAAAGCACTCTCTACGTATTCTGATCCATTAGACATTATCAATGGACCTTTAATGGTAGGGATGGACGAGGTTGGTAGATTATTTAATAATAATGAACTAATTGTTGCAGAAGTGTTGCAAAGTGCAGAGGTAATGAAAGCATCTGTTGCCCACCTTGAACCACATATGGAGCAAAAAGAAGATGATAATGGAAAAGGGAAGATTTTGCTTGCAACAGTTAAAGGTGATGTACATGATATTGGCAAGAACTTAGTTGAGATTATTTTAGGCAACAATGGTTTTAAAATTGTCAATCTTGGTATAAAAGTGACATCAAATGAGTTAATTGAAGCTGTAAAAAGAGAAAAACCTGATGCCATCGGATTATCAGGTTTACTTGTGAAATCTGCTCAACAAATGGTGTTAACGGCACAAGATTTACGTCAACAAGATATATCAATTCCAATTCTGGTAGGCGGAGCAGCACTTACGAGAAAATTCACAGATACAAAAATTGCTGCTGAATATGATGGACTTGTCTTGTACGCAAAAGATGCAATGAATGGCTTAGAGATTGCAAATCGACTGGCCAAGCCGGACGAGCGTGAACGTCTCGCTTTGGAACTCGCTGAGGCTCGTGCAAAAAAAGAGGCCGTTCGGCCAGCAGAGCGTAAGCCAATTAATGAGAGACCAGTAGATGAGTTTGCCCAATCTGATGTGAAACGTGATGGTCCAATATTTACCCCAACAGATTTGGATGTACATGTTTTGCGTGATTATAAGCTTTCTCACTTAGAGCCGTATATTAACATGCAAATGCTTCTGGGGCGTCACCTTGGGATTCAAGGCAAGGTTTCGAGACTCCTTGAAGAAAAAGATGAACGAGCATTAGATCTAAAAGAAAAAGTAGACGAATTTTTAGTGAAAGCCAAGCAGAATCAAGTGATCCAAGCACATGGGATGTATCAGTTTTTTCCAGCGCAAGCGGACGGGAATGATATTTTGATTTACGACCCAACCGATCAAACAACGATACTTGAACGGTTCTCATTCCCAAGACAAAGTCATAAGCCCTTTTTATGCTTAGCCGATTACTTGCGTCCAGTGTCGAGTGGAGAAATGGATTATGTTGGGTTCCTTGCAGTAACGGCAGGTCATGGGGTGCGAGAGCTTGCTGATCAAGCAAAGCGTGATGGCGATTATTTATACAGTCATTTAATTCAAGCTGCAGCATTAGAAATCGCTGAAGGGTTTGCAGAGCGTGTTCACCAGCAAATGCGGGACCGAATGGGATTCCCTGATTCTGCTGATATGACGATGGATGAAAGGTTCTCAGCTAAATATCAAGGGGTACGTGTTTCTTTTGGATATCCTGCTTGTCCGAATTTAGAGGACCAAGAAAAATTATTTAAGTTGTTGAAGCCTGAAAAAATAGGGATTCAATTGACAGAAGGTTATATGATGGAACCGGAAGCATCTGTTACAGCGATGGTATTTGCCCATCCAGAAGGACGATACTTTAACGTATTAGGGTAATGGTTGGATAATAAATGAGGTTGTTGAGAAGATTATTTCTCGGCAACCTTTTTTTGATAGAAAAGACCTCATTGCGTTTTTCTATAGGGAGGTTTAGGAAGATTTATGGTAAGTATTTGGTTAGAAATTGTATAAAAATAGCTCGGCAACAAACACTATCCATATCAATCATGACTGATGTGTCATGAAACAGATAACATGAACACAAGGAGGTCACTGGCAACATGAAACGTAATCTGTTTAAGTTAAAAATTCCACTTATCATGACGTTAGTTTGTATTGGGTTGTTGATGAATACATCACCAACTTACGCATTTTCCGATCAAGTGATTCAAAAAGGTGCAACTGGTGATGATGTTGTAGAATTACAAGCACGACTCCAGTATATCGGTTTTTATAATGGAACCATTGATGGAGTATATGGGTGGGGAACGTATTGGGCAGTTCGGAATTATCAAGATGAATTTGGTTTAGACGTTGATGGTCTTGTCGGACCGCAAATGAAAGATATGTTGAACCGTTCCACGAATTATAATGAAGAATTTGTGAAAAAGGCACTTAATGAAGGGCGTGAATTTACACATTATGGTGGAACACCAAAAGAAATACAAAAAGGGGAAAAAGGTAGCCGGGACGGGGCGCCAAAAGGGGAAGGGCAACCACAAGCTGGACAAGGACAAGCGCCACAGCAGCCACAACCAGGAGCGGGTGAGGGAGCAGCACCAGAACAACCACAACCAGGAACGGGTGAGGGAGCAGCACCAGAACAACCACAACCAGGAGCGGGTGAGGGAGCAGCACCAGAACAACCACAACCAGGAGCGGGTGAGGGAGCAGCACCAGAACAACCGCAACCAGGAGCGGGTGAGGGAGCAGCACCAGCAGAACAACCGCAACCTGCAGAAGAACCTGTACCTTATGCTGAGGAACCAGACGAGCAAGATAATGAAGCAGATATTCATAAGGCGACTAATGTCCCAGCTGGTTATTCTGATAATGATATTCAAATAATGGCACAAGCGGTATATGGTGAAGCGCGTGGTGAACCATATGTTGGTCAAGTTGCTGTTGCTGCAGTTGTTATTAACCGAATCAATAGTCCAACATTTCCAAATACAGCATCAGGAGTAATATTTGAACCACGTGCGTTTACAGCGGTTGCAGATGGACAAATTAATTTGCAACCAGACGAAACAGCTCGTCGTGCAGTACTAGATGCAATCAATGGACAAGATCCAACAGGGAACGCACTATATTACTTTAATCCAGACACTGCAACCTCAGGGTGGATTTGGACTAGACCGCAAATTAAACGAATTGGAAAGCATATTTTCTGTCACTAATTTTTGGAGGTGAATAATGTGATACGTAATATAGTCATAGGATTGTTAGCAATAGCTGTAGTAGCAACAGGTATTTGGGGGTTTCAAGAAAAAGAAGAGAAACAGATACTGAAGATTACTGCAGAAAATAACTATCAACGAGCATTTCATGAACTTGCTTTTCACATTGATCAAATTGAAGATCAATTAGGTGCTACGCTTGCGATGAATACGAGACGTCAATTAACACCAGCTTTGGCTGATGTATGGCGTGTAACGAGTTTAGCACAAGAAAATATTGGGCAATTGCCATTAAGTTCAGTTGATTTAGGTAAGACCGAAGAATTTTTGTATAAGTTAGGTAAATTTAGTTACAGAACTTCCATTCGCGACTTAGAAAAAGAGCCTTTGACAGATAAAGAATATGAAACATTACAAAAGTTATCTGGGTATGCTAAAGAAATTCGTGAAGAAGTACGAAAATCACAAGCGATGATACTTGATAATGGCGATCGATGGCTTGATATTGAAGAAGAAATGCTAGCAACACAAGAACCACTTGATAACATGGTAGTAAACAATTTAGAAGTAATGAATAAATCAATACAAAGTTATAGCGAGACGGAATGGGGAGCTGGCTTAGCGGCGATTGATGATTTAAATGGCGAATTAAAAGAAGCCCTTGATGGAGAACCGGTGTCTAAGGAAGAAGCTGAAAAAATAGCGCGTAAGTATATACAGGTAGATAAACAAACGCCAGTACATGTTGCTGAAACCGGTGACGGACTTGTGTATCCTGCCTATACAATCGTAGTGGATGATCCAGATCATCAAACAAATTATTATATGGATATGAGTGTTAATGGCGGTGAACCGATTTGGTTTTTGCAGGACCGTCAAATTGAAGAACAAAAGATTAGCTTAAATGAAGCGGTTCAAAAAGCAGAGGAATATTTAAAAGAAATGGGAAAAGACAATATGCAAGTAATTGATAGTAGGCAATATGATTCAATTGCAATGCTAGAGTTTGTTCATCTTGAGGATAACGTTCGAGTCTATACTGATTTAATTTCGGTGGAGGTAGCTCTTGATGACGGTGATATTTTAGGGTATGAAGCAAAGAGTTATTTGATATACCATAAAGAGCGTGACATTCCTGATCCAAAATTATCCGAAAAGGAAGCTAGAGAACGGTTAAACCCGCGTATTGATGTGATGGAAGATCATATAGCGGTTATTGAAAATGATTTAGGTGAAGAAGTGTTGTGTTATGAATATTACGGTGTGATTGAGGATGAAACGTATCGGATTTTCATCAATGCTGAAGATGGAGAGGAAGAAAAAGTTGATCGATTAAACCAATCGGAACCTGTATATGATTTTACGTAATTGCAAAAAGAAGAAGCCAAAGTAATATGGTACCTGTAGTTAGGACACTTGAAAAAGAGTGTTTTATCTACAGGTATTTTTTTATATACTTGAATTTCA